>CAYUYD010000211.1:0-5177 GCA_964449105.1 uncultured Planctomycetaceae bacterium
GCCGCTACCTATGGGAACATTCACCATGACTTTTTTCAACATACAAGGGGATAAAGATTTAATAAAAGGAAAGAAAAAAATAATTATATCCCCTGTATCTCCTGCATCCCTGCTATTCTTTTGCGCCCATCCAATTGCTTTTGACCGTCGTCGGCGGCGGCGGTAGCATATTGCTCATATTAGAAGGAGCAGTCCCGTGTGCAAACCGGAAGAGACAATAAGCACATTGAAATTCGGCGATGCCGGACTGATGCCGGCCGTTATCGTCGATGCCGAGAATAAAGGCGTACTTATGGTGGCGTACATGAACGCCGAATCGCTCAGGCGGACCATCGAAACCGGAAGGACGCATTTCTGGTCTCGCAGCCGGGGTAAGTACTGGATGAAGGGCGAATCCTCCGGGCACACGCAGGAAGTTCGCGCTATTTACACCGACTGCGACGCCGATACGCTGCTTATCGAGGTAATTCAGCACGGGGCCGCCTGTCACGAAGGTTATCGCTCCTGCTTCTATCGCAAACTTAACGACGCCGGCCTGTGGGAAATAACGGCAGAGAAGGTTTTCGACCCCGATGCGGTGTATAAAGAGAAAAAATAAACCGGACACTTTGCTGACTGCTGACTGCTGACACATGAACGGTAAAGACGAACAACCTGCCAGTCCGTTTCTTTTTCGCCGGCGGATGCTGCTGTTTTTTGACGTTTTGATGGCGTTTGTGGCGGCTGCGGCGATTACGGCCCTTGCGATGGAGTACGGCTTTTACACTCCGCCGGTAGCGACTGTTTATCTTCACATCGTTCAGGCGTGCGTGCTTGGCGCGTTTGTACTGGACAGGTTCGCTCGCCTAATGCTGGTCGGCGACCGCCGGCGTTTTCTCCGCGAAAACTGGATTGATTTCGCCTTGATGCTCGTGGCGACGGCTGCGACGGTTGCGGTCGTTACGGGGCAGGTGCAGATAAGGCTCCTTTCAGCCGCCGCCGTTTACGTCGTCATCACACAGGTATATATCCTCGCCGTCCTGATAGTGCGAACGGTCGGCTTTCAGTTTAAGGTCGCCGGGGCCGGAATACACCCAATCTGGGTCCTGATAGTCAGTTTCGTCATAGTGATTCTTTTCGGTACGGGGCTGCTGATGCTGCCCAAGGCCGCGCCGCAGGAAAGCCCGCTGGGTTTCACTGACGCTCTGTTCACCGCCACCAGCGCAACCTGCGTTACGGGGCTTATCGTCCGTGACACCGGAACGGAGTTCGCGCGTTTCGGACAGGTGGTCATCCTCGCGATGATCCAACTAGGCGGACTTGGGATAATGGTCTCAGGGACGGTATTCGCACTTCTTGCGGGCAGGGGCTTGAGCATACGCGAGAGCCTCATGGCCGGTCAGACCTTCGCCGACGGGACGGTCGGGCGCATAGGCAGGATGGTGAAGTTTGCGGTCGTCTCGACCCTTCTGATCGAGGCTGCTGCTGCTGCGGTAATGTACAACATGTGGGCGGGGGTTCTCGGTAAAGAATCTCAGATGGACGCCACGGTCGTGTTCAGCAGCGTCTTTCACGCCGTCAGCGCGTTCTGCAACGCCGGTTTTTCGCTCCAGTCCGCCAACCTGATGGAAATGCGGGGGAAATGGCAGGTTATCGGTGTGATTGCGCCGCTGATATTCCTCGGCGGACTTGGCTTCCCGGTGCTTTACGACCTCGTCCGCTCGCTGTGGTACAGCCTGTTTCGTCGTCCCGAACATCCCAGGGGGCCAATCCTGACGCTGCACAGCAAGATGGTGCTGTCAACGTCGCTGGTGCTTCTGCTGGCCGGGGCTGCCGGGCTGTTAATAATCGAGACCTCCAGCGGTTCGGGGCAAACCTTCGGCGCGCCGATAAGCACGCAGTACGACCCTCGCCCGCTGGCCCAGAAAGATACGATGGTGCAACTACCCGCCGGCGAGCAGGTCCGTGAAGCGGTGTTTCAATCGGTAACCGCCCGCACAGCGGGATTCAATACGGTCGATATGAACCGCCTCAGCACGGGCGGGAAATTGTGGATGTGCCTGCTGATGATTATAGGCGGTTCGCCGGCCAGCACCGCCGGTGGTATGAAGACCACCACCCTGGCTGTACTCGTTTTGACGATCTGGTGCATGCTCCGACGGCGCGAGCGTGTCGAAGCCTTCAAACGCAGCATCACCGAGCCGTTCGTCAGAAAGGCTGTTACACTGGCCGGACTGTACCTGACGCTGGTTGTAACCGTTACGATGCTGCTGTGCGTAACCCTCAGCACCAGGGGATTGACATTCATGCAGATTTTCTTCGAGGCATGCAGCGCCTGCGGGACGGTCGGGCTGACCTGCGGTGTAACAGAAAGTTTGACGACGGCGGCGAAATACGTGATTATAGCGGCCATGTTTATCGGAAGACTCGGACCGCTGACACTGCTTCTTGCCCTGACGGTGCGATTGAGGGCGGTGCGATATACTTATCCGAGCGAGGAGGTGGTTCTGGGATGAATCACTCAAACCGTTTTGCTGTAATCGGTCTTGGACGTTTCGGGATGAGACTTGCCCGCGGGCTGGCGGCGGCGGGCGCCGAGGTCATCGCCGTTGATAAGCGACAGGCCCTCGTCGAGCAGATGCGGGATGTCGTTACCCTGGCTGTGGCGCTGGACGCCACCGACGAACAGGCCGTCGTCGCACAGGGCATCGACAAGGTCGATGTGGCGATCATTGGAATCGGAGGGGAATTCGAGTCCAATGCACTGGCGACGTCGATCCTCAAGAGCCTCGGCGTCCCACGAGTCATCAGCAGGGCAACGACGAAGCAGCGGGCTGAAATCCTCTCACGCATCGGCGCAGACGACATCGTCAACCCCGAGGCAGAGTCCGCCGACCGATGGTGCAGCCGGATGGTCATGCCCCAGGTTACCGAAAAAATCGATCTGGGAGAGGCGCACTCGCTGGTGCAGATTCGCACGCCGGTCGCATGGGTGGGCAGGACCCTCACGGAACTGAACGTCCGAAAGAAATTCAAGGTCAACGTCGTGGCGATTCACCGCCTCCCGCCCGGAAAAGACCCCAGGACACACGCTTACGTCATCGACACGCCCCTTCCGGACAGCAAGATAGAATCGGGCGACCTGCTGCTGGTGGTCGGAACAAACGAGGCGATCGAGGCATTACCGAGAGAATAGAAAAAAGACGGTCCGCTTACTTGCTTTTGGTCGGTTCCAGGCAGGTAGCGGGGTCTTCGCCTCGTTCGACGCAGGCAATCTTTTGTACTCTGCGCTCGTGCCGACCGCCCCCTTCAAATTCCGTCTCCAGCCAGGTTTTGACGATACGCCGCATCATCTCTTCGCCGAGTATGTCCGTAGCCAAGCACAGTACGTTTGCGCTGTTGTGCCTGCGGGACATCTGGGCGGCCAATTCGTCATGGCAGATGGCGGCGCGGATGCCGGCGACTTTGTTGGCGACGATGCTCATGCCTATACCGGTCCCGCAGAGCGTAATGCCCCTCTCGGCCACGCCGTCGGCGACGGCCTTGGCGGCATGGAAGCCCATGTCGGGATAGTCGCAACTCTTCGACGAGTTGGTCCCCATGTCCAGAACCTCATGCCCCTGCTCGGTCAGCAGGGCGGCAACTCTTTCCTTCATTTCATGTCCGCGATGGTCGGCGGCAAGTGCGATCTTCATAGCAGGTTCTCTTTTATTCTTTTTTTCAGGCTTCGTTCAATTCGTCCGGCGGTCCGCAGGTACGTCTGCGAATCGCCGCCGATCGGGTCTTCGATGTCGCCCGCTTCATCAAGAAGAAAGGTTTTTCCCGCAGCGGCGGGCGACTGCCGGACTATCGCATCCAGGTGGTTCCGACCCATACAGAATATCAAATCCGCCGAATCAATCAACCCATTGGTTAGTTTTTTAGAGCGATGTTTTTTTACGTCCCCGCCAAGTTCGGTGGCGGCTTCGACGGCTTTGGCGGTCGCCGAGACGCCGCCGTCGGTAAGAACGCCCGCAGAGAGGACCTCCAGGCCGAACTTTTCCAACTCATCGGGCCTGCAACCCAACCGGTCGGACAGCATTTTCTTCGCCAGCGCCGAGGCCATGGGGCTTCGGCACGTATTGCCCGTGCAGACGAACATTATCCGCCGACGGATCATCCGGCCGATCGCGTCTGCGTCGAGAACGCCCTCGCGGACGACCTTGTATCCGCTTCGGTCAAAAGAGACTATCGTCGAGGCCTTGGTGTATCGCGTCCTGCCGGCGTCGATGAGCATGTCGATCCGTCCGTCCAGTTGGGCAAGGACGTCCTCGGGGCGCGTCGGAGGCGCTTTGCCGGCCAGGTTCGCGCTGGGCGCCAGGAGGGGCTTGCCCAGACGCTCCAGAAGCAACTGCGCCACGGGATGGTCCGGGCATCGCAGCCCCACCACGCCGTCCGGCGCTATCCGCCGAAACAATGCCCTGCTTTGACCGGTGCGATGAGCAAATTTCTCCGCCACCGGAAGCAGGACCGTTACAGGCCCAGGCCAGGCCTTCTGTAAAAGCGTCCACGCGGGAATCGGAATGTCTTTGACGTATCGTTTCACTTCGTCCGGCGAGGAGACGAGGACGGTAAATGGCGATTTCGGACGGTTTTTCACCCTCCTCAGCCGATCCACCGCGTGGGCGTCAGTGGCGACGGCTCCAAGCCCATAAACCGTTTCGGTGGGGAAAGCCACAAGTTTCCCGGCGCGTAATGCCCTTACTGCCGGGGCTATCTGCCGGCCAATGACGGACAGGTCAAAATGAGCGGACTTGCCTTTAGGGGTGTCTATTCGGATAACATGTGTTTGCATCACAAGGCCCTTCACTCGCACGATAATTATCCAAAGACCGACAGCACAAAGTCAAGCAATGCCCGTAGCCGGTAATCGGCAATCAGCAATCAGCAATCAGCAGTCAGTAATCAGCAGTCAGCAATCAGTGTTCCGGTTGATTGGTTGATTGGTTTTTCCCTATGCCCTACGCCCTATTCACCAGTCCCTTTCTTTCCGTTTTTCCCTATTCCCTAATCCCTTTTTTCGGTCTTCCGGTAATAAGGCTGGACAAGTCATCCGGGAGATGTATGATTTTCTTGAAGGAGTTTTGCGGGCGTAATTCAGTGGTAGAATGCCAGCTTCCCAAGCTGGACGTCGAGGGTTCGAATCCCTTCGCCCGCTT
>CAYUYD010000212.1:0-5176 GCA_964449105.1 uncultured Planctomycetaceae bacterium
CCCAAAGAGATAACGGCAGGACGCATCATCCGTCTGATCGATGGGCCTCTTGACCCCGTACGCTGCATAGGGGATCAGAACACCCCTTGCCCTTTGAAGGACAAGTGCTCTCTGGTCCGGCTTTGGGACCAGGCGCGCGAGGCGGTTGAGCATGTGTACGATGCTACGACGTTTCAAGACCTGGTGGATCGTGAGCAGGACATGGATCGCTCTAGCGTCCCGGACTACTGTATCTGACGGTACTGTGCGGGAAAAAGGGGATAAGCGATTATTGCCGGTGCGGCCATGTAGCAGAGCATGTTAATCGGCAATAATTTAAACTTATCCCCTTTTTCTTCCCGTCACGTCACGGCGCGTTGCCGTTAAACCGGCTGCGGCACTAATCCTTTTTCAAGAGAGGCGTCCTTGCTGCCTATCGCCGAGTCAAGAAGAGACAGGGCGCACTGAGCGCCTCGTTCGCCTGACATCAGCATCCCGCCGAATGTCGGCCCCATACGCGGCAGGCCAAAAACGGTGGAGACGGCCATACCGATGACTATAAGTCCGGGATAAATCTGTCCCGTATGTTCGACTACTGCCTCTTCGGAGTTTTCCACCCACATGGCGCCGGTGCCGGCCAGTTTGACCAAACCTTGTTTTTCAAGCATTCTGGCGACCACAGCATCATGCCCGGTCGCGTCGATTACCACACGGGTCTCTATCGCAACAGGATCCACGCAGGTGATCGAGCGTGGAAGAGCATTGACCGGGGTCCAGTTGATCACCACGCCGGCGACGCGCTTATCTCCGCGCACCACCACATCATCGACCGTCGTCATGTTCGCAAATTTCACTCCCGCATCGCAGGCAGCGGCGATGAGTTTCGAACAGGCGTGGGGACCATCCGCCACGTGCAGTCCCTCGCTCACCATCTTGTGGGGCACGCCCAGTTCGTCGAGGAACCGGTCCGCAGGCTCACGGACCGTAACCTTGTTCATCAGGTAGCCGCCGATCCAGAACCCGCCGCCGAGATAGTTGTTTCTTTCAACAATAAGCACCTTCAGGCCGGTTTCGGCGAGGATTCTCCCGCAGACAAGTCCGCTGGGGCCGGCTCCTACGATCACGACGTCGCTTTCGGTATATTCGTCGAACTGTGCCGCGAACTCCCTGACGATCGCCCGAGTAACATCCTTCTCGCTTACTGGGTGGAATAAGGCTTTTTTCTGAATCATTTGGGTTGCTCCTTTCACGTTTATCGCAACTATCACCACAATAAGAAGCCTTCGCCGGCTTCTTCCATCATCACATCATTTTTCACACACACCGATGTCGTCTCGGCTGCTCCAGGTTATTGCCGCTATCCGCCCATAAGATTACCAAATAAAGGTGAGGAAAGACACCTTTTTCCAAAATCCGTCCTATGTTTCTGTCCACCCGCCTCCAAGAAGGCGATCCTCGTCGTACACGACGGCGGCCTGTCCCGGTGTAATGGCGGGAACGGGAGCGTCGAAGGCTACCTCAAATGTCGTCGGGGCAGTGATTCTTACAGTTCCCGGCGCTCCGCGGTGATTGTAGCGAATCTGAACGATGGCCTTGAATTCATCGGGCGTGTCCCGATGCCAATTGGCCTTTGAGGCAACCAGGTGGTCGCTCATAAGTTCTTCTCTCGGCCCGGCGGTTACGGTGGCCGTAACCGGGTCGATTCGCGTTACATAGATAGGCGTACCCGCAGCCACGCCCAGCCCGCGGCGCTGACCGATCGTGAAACGGGCGTACCCATCGTGATTTCCCAGGACTTGTCCGCCTGATGTAACAATCTTTCCGGCTCGCAACGCCTCCGGAGCTCGGTCCCGAAGCAGGCTGACGTAATCGTCATCCGGTACGAAACACGTTTCCTGGCTGTCGGGCTTGTCATGTACGGGCAGACCTATTCGGCGGGCGATGCGACGAACCTGCTCTTTGCCTTCCAGTTCACCGACAGGCAGCAGGATGCGAGACAGACGATTGCGAGGGATTCCGAACAGCGCGTAGGATTGGTCTTTTCTGCGTCCTTTAGCCCTGAAAATGGCGGGGCCGTTACAGTCGGCGATTCGGGCGTGATGTCCGGTGGCTATGTACTTCGCGCCCAACGAGTCGGCCACGTCAAACAGTCGCCCGAATTTGATCTTTGTATTGCAATGGATACACGGGTTTGGGGTTCGCCCACGAGCATATTCGGCCACAAAATCTTCAATAATCGGCTCAAAGGCGTCGGAGACCGGCAGCGTGAGTAGTTGGATACTGAGTATCTCGGCTACGCGACGCGCATCGTCTGCATCAGCCGGCGAACAGCAGGCTCGCGATGGCGCTCGATCATCAGCGGCGCGTTTCAGGCACAGGAATACCCCGGTTACGTCGTATCCTTCTTCCTGCAACAGCATCGCCGCTACGGCGGAGTCCACCCCGCCGCTCATTGCAACCAGCACCTTGTCGGGTTTTTCACGCATGATTCGTCTTCTACTTGTTCAGACGGGAAGCATTACACGGCTCGCATTGGATTGTCGCAGCCAGAGATTCATTCATCGACCCGCTTCGGAAGCCTTGCATATCGAGGGTGATGTAAATGTAGCCAAGAGATTTCAGGGATGTAACAAGAGTCTGCCTGAATTCCATAATCCTCGCTATCGCATCGACCGGCACCTCGATACGGGCCAGGCTGTCATGGTCGCGAACACGACACTGGGAAAAGCCGAGATCATTCAGCACATACTCTGCCTGCTCGATCCGCCGTAGTTTTTCTGATGTAACCCTGTCGCCATACGGCACACGGCTCGCCAAGCACGCCATAGCGGGTTTGTTCCATGTTTCCAGGCCCATGTCATGCGAGGCGATGCGTATCTCGTCCTTGGTTAATCCAGCCTCCAGCAGAGGACTGCAAACGCCCAGTTGTTTCCCTGCCTTCAGGCCTGGACGAAAGTCACCGGTGTCATCGGCGTTGGCCCCGCTGACGACGGTCCTGTAACCGCGTTCGGCGGCGAGCCTTTTCAAACGCTCGAATAGGTTACTCTTGCAGTAGAAGCATCGATCGGTCGGGTTGCCGGCGTAATTCGGATCCGACAGTTCAGCCGTTTCGACCTCGATGAGTTCCACGCCGATTTGCCGTGCGAGTCGGCGACCGGCCAACCGTTCCCGCTCCGGTAATGAAGGCGAAATACCTATTGCCGCCAGGACGTTCTTCGAGCCTAGTGTTTCCACAGCCATCGCCAGCAGAAATGTGCTGTCGGTTCCGGCGGAAAATGCCACTACCACGCTGCGGAGGGATCGCAGGACGTCCCGACATTTATTCAGCCTGCCGTGGAGTTCGGCTCCCATTTTCTGTTTAATCGCCGAATTCATTTCTCTCTGCCCTGACCGGGTCCGGTCAAAGTAATGCCCACGGTGGCCCTTATGTCAATCATCCGTTTCAGCGCCAAACGGGCGTGGCCGGCTACATCCGCCGGCACGGATATCCTGTTGACCACGCGCCCTTCGGCGAGGTTATCGAGGGTCCACGCCAGATGAGGAAGGTCAATCCGTTTCATATGTGAGCACGTAGCCGGAACGTCGGACAGGGTTCGGATGAATCGGTCTTTGTATCTGTCGGCAAGGCGATTGACTAATGTGCTCTCCGTACCAATGGCCCACATACTTTCGGCTTTGGCATCGTTCACGGCGGCAATTATTTGCTCCGTGCTGCCTGTGGCGTCGGTAAGACGAACGACTTCGTGCGTGCACTCCGGATGCACGATTACTCGAATTCTGTGATGTCGCCGGCGGGCTTCATACACATGCTCCGGCGTGAAGAGCCGATGCACGTAGCAATGACCTTTCCACAGTATGAATCTGGCCTGCCCGACGTCCTCGGCCTTTAGGCCGCCATTCGGCAAATTGGGGTCATATACGGCGCAATCCCGGAGAGAATACCCCATTGTTACGGCGGTATTACGTCCGAGATGTTCATCGGGTATGCAGAGGATCTTATCTCCACCGGCTCCGCCTTCATTTGCCGGCCGCAGCGCCCAGGCAAACACGTTCTGCACGTTGCTGGAGGTGCAGCAGGCGCCACCGTGCCGGGCGATGGCTGCCTTGACGGCCGCAGAGGAATTAACATATGCAATGGGGACGATCCTGGCGTCGGTCATCTCTGCCAGTTCTTCCATTGCCGCTTCGACGGCGGCATCGTCGGCCATATCGGCCATTGCGCAGCCGGCGAGCAGATTCGGCAGAATCACCGTCTGCTCATCGGATGAAAGCATATCGGCTGTCTCAGCCATGAAATGCACGCCACAAAACACAATGTACTCGGCGTCGGTTCTGGCCGACTGTTGGGACAACTTCAGACTGTCGCCGACAAAGTCCGCAAACCGGATAACCTCGTCGCTCTGATAGTGATGGCCGAGGATGCACAGTCTTCCCGCCAACTCCTCTTTGCGCCGGGCGATGCGATCTTCCATCGCCTCGATTCCCATCGCTGTATATTCAGGAGATAATGGTTGTTGCTCCGGCATATGATCTTCTCGTAAAGATTGGACAGTGATAAAAAAACGAACAGAATAGCGGGATTACAGGGATTACAGGATTATAGGGATTTTCTTTTATTTTTATCCCGTAATCTTAAAATCCCTATAATCCCGCTATCTTTCCTTACAACGGCGGCTGGACCTTACTATCCAAAAAGCACTGTCCAAACATTATTATAAGCCGATTAGCGGTTCTCGCGGTAGTATTCCAACCACGCCATCTGAATGGCCTCCAATGCGGCCTCACTGGACGCCTCCGGGACATCATCGAAATCCTCCGTCTCTACCACCCACCTATGCAGGTCCGTAAATCGCACACCCAGGGGATTAACATCGGGAAACCTTTCGTTGAGGCGATAGCCAATCTCATCAGCGTTGTTCCACGTTAACGATGACATGTGCTTACCTTGCGATCTTTTCCCCGCCAGTCGTTGATCGCCCTCTCTATAGCCTCCTCTGCCAGAACCGAGCAGTGGATCTTAATCGGGGGCAGCGAAAGTTCCTTTGCGATGTCCATGTTCTTTATCTGAAGGGCCTGTTCGACTGTCCGCCCTTTGAGCCATTCAGTAGCCAATGAAGCGGATGCGATCGCCGAGCCGCAGCCGAAGGTTTTGAACTTGGCGTCTATGATGAGACCTTCGTCATCGACTTTGATCTGA
>CAYUYD010000213.1:0-5138 GCA_964449105.1 uncultured Planctomycetaceae bacterium
CCCCCCTTTTTTCCGTTGACGTTTGCGCGCGCAGATGTGAACGAAAAAGCGTTTTTAAAAGGGTCTGTGCCCAACGAGCCGCGACCGTCAGGGAGCGGTCATTCAGACTTTCACGTCGGTCCGGCCGCTCCTTTACCTGCCTTCGCTAAGGCTACGGCATGGCAGGCAGTCGCGGCTCGTGGATAGACCGGACCGCTGTTTCTTCACTTCGATATTCGACATTCCGTGTTCGTTATTCAATATTCTCTTCTCCCCATCAACAACCCTTGCCCCGGCCACCCGCCGCTGGATGTGAAAAGGGTTGACGGCTTGAATGAGAAAGCCGATAATGAAGCGACACTCTTGAGAAAGGAAACTGCAATGGTAATGAAGAACCTCATAGCGTTGGCACTGACGGGGATGTTGCTGGTGGGCGGCTGCGGCAAGGGCAAAGATTCCAGCAACAAGAACGATGGCGGCAAGCCTTCCGACCAGGCCAAGGGCAATGGGACCAAGACCGGCGGCGATTCCTCCGCTGTCAAGTCGATCGACCCCAAGTCCGAGGCCAAAGCCGCCGAGGCCGGTGCGGCCTTCGACAAGGTTAACACCGGCATGAGCGTTGACGAGGTGACGGCTATCATGGGTCCGCCCAAGGCCCAGTTCTCCACCGGCGAGATCGCCCAGTACCACTGGGAGAAAGGTCCAGCCAATTTTGTCGTGCAGTTCAAGGACGGTAAGGTCTTCCACAAGGTCTATGCCGCCGACCGGTCGGGCAGCTCCGCCGGCACCGGTAAGAAGAAGGATTTCGCCAGGATCAAGGTGGGGATGACGCCCGACGAGGTGGTGAAGATCCTCGGTCGTCCCACGCAGGAATCGAGCGGTATGGACGGCGCCTTCAACGGCGGCACCCAGCATTGGGAAGACGGTAAGGCTTCGCTGACGGTGGTGTACCAGAACGGCAAGGTCATGGCTGTCAGCGTCGATAGCGGCGACGGTGAATAGCCGCAGGGTGGATGCTTGCACCCACCTGTCTGCCTGCCTGCCGGTAGGCAAGCCGACAGGCAGGCGAACAAAAATGGATTGCGTGGGCGCTCAGCACCCACCTCACTGATGGGCGGTGAGCCATTTGGCCTTTGCACCTACCTGGCGGAGGGACACGCGGAGCCGTTCTGCGGTGGCGTCGTCAGCGACCAGAAGCGCCGGTTTGATACCCCGGCTGGAGATCTGCAATTGAGGCCGGCCTTTGACGGTTACCGACTCGATGGTAATGCTCTCGGTCAGCGGGATCTCAACCTTGGCGGCAAACTTGCGAAACATCAGCCTCTTATCCGTCATCGCGATACCGGCCAAACCGGCTTCAGTCTTGGTAAAGTCTCCGTCGGGGATATAGACAACGAACTTTTCCCCCTCTTCCATGTTGAACCACTGTTTAATCCGGCTTCTGACTGCCAGGGGCAGCGCTCGCCAGGGGTCGCTGCGATCTTTCTTGACCGCTTCACGAACTTGCTTCAGGACGGGAGATTCAGGGCCGCAGACTATCCGGATAAACTCCTCCGCCTGTTTGAGCGAGAATATCCCCAGTTCGCACTCGTGTGTGCGTCCGTCGGCGACAAAGCGGACGTCGGGGACTACCGCACCGCTGGGCGAGCATTCCTGGCAAAGGTAATAGGGAAACGGAAAACAATAAGGTTCCGGCAGGTTCTCGACGCGGTCCAGCACCGCCAGCAGTTCGCGCCCCGACACTCCGCCTAGTTTGTCAAGTTCGAAAACGCTGCGTGAATAGGAGGTATGCGCGCCGAGCTCGCCTCGCCCGAACAACTTGCTGGACCAGACGACCAGGTGGATCGACAGATGACGACGCTTTCCGCAGACGACGCACCTCTGCGGAAAGGCGCTGCGAAAATCTTCATCGTAGAGCAGTTCGGGCCTGAAAAGGAAAAAAGCGCCCATATCGTCCACGTGTCCCAATCGGATAGTGTAATGTTTCCGTTCAGAAGTCGGTTTGATTTGCTTTGCCTGACGTGGCGGATGAGGCGCATCGGGCTGACCGGCTGCCACGGCGGTCTGCGAAGAGGCCGATTGCCGAATGGAGGCCGGCGGTTCGCTCTCGCCTAACCAGTCAAGAATATCCTCTACGCTCGTGTCGGCCAAACCAGGCTGGACCGTATCGACCGAAGCACCAAGCGCCTTAGTCTCGGTAATAACGAAAACCTTCTTGCATGCGCAGCACCGGCCCTTCTTCCCTAAATACTCTTGCGAGACAGTCAGAAGTTGGCCGCATCCCGGGCAGAAAACCTCAACCGTCTGCATAGCGTCGCTCCTTCCCCGCAGTTCACAACAAACCGCTAACTGCTTTAACGCAGAAATGACCAATAAAAGACCTGTCAAACGATAATTATTCAAAGAGCCGGTACAACATATTTTTCGCTGTACAGTTCTCTTTTCCGCACATTTTCCGGCGGGCCGCTATTAGAATTGAACCCCAAACGTACCCGCGGGCCAAAGACAAGGAAGTATAATACCTCAACCGGCTTTCGACTGCAAGGGTTTTTACGCCGGTCATACCGGGATGTCCACCAATGCTCGTACTGGCAGCTTGCGGCTGCTCCGTTGAAAAGTTATTAATCCATTTGGGCGCGGTTAAAAGCGGAGATGAACCGCCTGCGGCGGTCCGTCGTATAGAATGAAGTAAATGACAACGGGGTATCCACTGGAAAAGATAAGGAGATGCTGGTGATGAAACAGATGCGGAAATTTCTACCTTTAACGGGCGTGATTCTGGTTGTGGTACTGGCGGCGGCGTTTGGGCCTTCGCTGGTGGGGCGGTTTGTGTATGCCGCCGAGAAGGGCGCCAACGTCGCCGACCGCGAGGCCCTGGTTGAGCTGAGCGGGCACGATCGGCTCAGCAAGTTATTCCGTGCGGTGGCCAGGGCGGTCAAGCCCGCCGTGGTGGAGGTGCGGGTCAGGAAGCGGGTCGCCGTCCCGCAGATGCCCAATTTCGATGAATTTTTCCGCCAGTTTCAGTTTGAAGAAAATTTCCCTGATCGGCAGCCCCGGCAGTATCGCCGCCAGCCTCGCCGGCCCGAACAGCAGCAATACTACTGGCAGCGGGGTCTGGGCAGCGGTGTCATCGTCGATGCCGAAAACGGGTACATATTGACGAACCACCACGTCGTCGGCGGATACGACGGGGTCGAAGTCGTCCTTGCCGACGGGCGGAAGATCGAGGCCGAATGGGTCCGCTCCGACCCGCAGACCGACCTGGCCGTTGTGAAGATTAAGGCCGATAAACTTATCGCCGCTCCGCTGGGCGACAGCGATAATATGCAGGTCGGCGACTGGGTGTTGGCTATCGGTTCGCCCGAGGGTCTTCCTCAGACCGTAACTGCCGGAATCATCTCCGCCAAGGGCAGGGTAACAGGCAGAGGCGGATACGAAGACTTTCTCCAGACCGACGCAGCCATTAATCACGGCAACAGCGGCGGTCCTCTGGTCGATATGCAGGGTGAGGTCATCGGCATCAACACCGCGATTGTCTCTCGCACGGGCGTCAACGAGGGCATCGGTCTGGCGGTCCCGTCAAGTATGGCCGAAAGCGTAATGAAGCAGTTGATAAAGACCGGCAGGGTCGTTCGCGGGTTCCTCGGCGTTACGATTCAGGATGTGGATAAGAAACTGGCGGACAGTTTCAAACTGCCGGGAACCGACGGCGCGCTGGTAACGCGGGTTATGGAAGACTCGCCTGCCGCCCAGGCCGGAATAAAGGCGGAAGACTTCATCGTCGCCATCGGAGGAAAACCGGTCAAGGACGTCAACGACTTGCGCAACCGCGTGGCGGATCTTCCGCCCGGAAAGGATGTCGAATTCACCATTTACCGCGACGGGAAGAAGATGACTGTTTCGGTGAAGATTGCCGTCCAGCCGGCGGAGATGAGCGCAGCCGGCGTCGAAAAGGACAAGAAGACATTGCCCGAATGCTACGGACTGAAGGTGCAGACGCTGACGGAAGAGTTAGCATCCCGCGCCGGATACGGCAAGGATGCCGCCGGGGTGATCATTGTCGAAGTTGCCCCTGACAGCGATGCCGCCGAGAGCGGCCTGCGGCCCGGCATAGTGATTGACAGCGTCAACGGAAGAAAAGTTGCTACGGCAGAAGAGTTCGCCACGGCGATAACCGCCGGCGGCGACAAGGGCCTGCGGCTGCGAATTGTTACGCCCGACGGCGGACGACAATACGTTGTTATCTCGCCGAAATAGTCGTTTCCGGATAAAACGATACTTGCCGAAGCGCCTGCCTGCCGGCAGGCAGGTGCCGGTTCGGACTCCAAGCCGGCAGATGAGTCCGAAGGACGAATCTGCCGGAACGAAACGGAACGAATGGGAACAATTCGGAAAGATTCGGAAAGATTGGGAAAGATTCGGAAAGATTGGGAAAGATTGGGAAAGTTTAGGAAAGTTTAGGAAAGTTTGGGAAAGAAGTCGAAATTCGTAACTCTTTGGTGGACAAGCAGTTGCGGATTTCCACCCTCTGAATCCGTGTAATCTGTGTAATCCGTGGAGTTGGCCTTTGCCTGCCTTGCCCAAACGGCCCAGATTGCCATTGAGGATTGCGGATTGTGGATTGCGGATTCCTCAGTATTCCGGTCTTCCGGTAATCCGGTATTCCGGCCTCACGGTCTTTCTTCACTTGTCAAAGAACACCCGTTCGATCCCGAACATCGGGACTCACGACAGGCCGGGCGCACTATAAGCGCCCCTCTACCCTTTACTTTTGCGTTGACGTTTGCGCGCGCAAACGTCAACGCAAAAACCGACGAAATGACGTAAGTGCTTGTCCGCCAAGGAAGAAATATTTTTTATTTTTTTCGCCACTCCCCTTTTTTCCGTTGAAGTTTGCGCGCGCAAACGTCAACGGAAAAGCGTTTTAAAAGGGTCTGTGCCCAACGAGCCGCGACCGTCAGGGAGTGGTCGGACCGATGCGAAAGTCTTAGTGACCGCTCCCTGACGGTCGCGGCTCGTGAAGGAGCGGTCATTCAGACTTTCACGCCGGTCTGACCGCTCCTTTACAGTCGCGGCTCGTAGATAGACCGAATCCCCGCGCGGTGGGTCAGGAGACCCACCGCGCAAAATGTGGTTGGGGGTGCTTCTTACACGGACAC
>CAYUYD010000214.1:0-5049 GCA_964449105.1 uncultured Planctomycetaceae bacterium
TAAACCATGTGCCCGGTTCAATCTGTAAACTATGTAACCGGTTTGGACCACATGTCAGCCCACGGCGGAAGCCGTGGGGAAAAGGGTCGCCCAACCCACAACCAGCCCCTTCAGGCTTCGGCCGTGATCTCATCCAAGCGGGGCGGCGCATCCTTATCTTTTCTTCCATTTTCTCGCCCTTTGAGGCCTTTTTCGTTTTTGTTTCGGCGACTCGCCGCCTTTCAGTTCGGCGATTTGGTCGCGGATGGCGGCTGCCTTTTCAAATTCGAGATTCTCTGCCGCTGTGAGCATATCAGCCTCCAGTTCGGCGATAAGTTCGTTGCGGTCGTATTCATCCTCGCCTGCTCCGATGGCCTTCCGAGCGGTCCGACGGGCGGAAATCTGCTCGGAAAGAGTCGAGCGAATGGCCTTGACGATGGTCCGCGGCGTGATCCCGTGCTCGGCGTTGTATGCCAGTTGCACTTCGCGCCGGCGGTAAGTCTCTGTCATTGCACGCTGCATCGAGTTAGTAACGCGATCTGCATAGAGAAAGACCTGGGCGTCAATGTTACGGGCGCACCGTCCTATCGTCTGAACCAGCGAAGTCTCGCTCCGCAGGAAGCCCTCCTTGTCGGCGTCGAGGATCGCAACCAGCGAGACCTCCGGAAGGTCGAGGCCCTCCCGCAGGAGGTTCACGCCCACCAGCACGTCGAATTTGCCCTCGCGCAGGTCGCGGAGGATGTCGATCCGCTCCAGCGTGTCGATCTCGCTGTGGAGGTACTTGCAGCGGAAGCCTTCGGCGCTGATGTACTCGGCCAAGTCTTCTGCCAGTCGCTTTGTCAGCGTGGTAATCAGCGTTCGCTGCTTCGCGGCCACTCGCTTGCGGATTTCTTCCAGCAGGTCGGCCACCTGGTTTTCCGCCGGGCGGACCTCGATTGGCGGATCGACCAGGCCCGTCGGGCGGATAATCTGCTCGACGACCTCCCCGCCGGTCAGGTCCAGTTCATAAGGTCCGGGCGTAGCCGAGACGAAGACGACCTGCTTCCATATCGCCTCCAGTTCGTCGAATCGCAGCGGGCGGTTGTCCATCGCCGACGGTAGGCGGAAACCGTGCTCGACGAGAACCTCCTTGCGGGCCTTGTCGCCGTTGAACATCGCACGGAGTTGCGGGACCGTCGCGTGCGATTCGTCGATCATCAGCAGGAAATCGTCGCCGAAATAGTCCATCAGCGTGTATGGTTTCTCGCCGGGCGAACGCCCGTCGAGGTGGCGGGAATAGTTCTCGATTCCGGGGCAGTAGCCGACCTCCACCATCATCTCGATGTCGTAGCGCGTCCGGGCAGACAGACGCTGCGATTCCAGCAGTTTGCCGGCGCTGCGCAGTTCTATCAGTCTGGCCTCCAATTCGGCCTTTATGCTCACTGCCGCCCGTTCGAGCGTCTCTTCCGGCGCGACGTAATGGACGGCTGGGAATATAAACGCCGAATCGACGCTGCTGAGCGCCTCGCCGGTGGTCGGGTGGATAAGTTTCACCGCCTCGACCGCGTCGCCGAACATCTCGATGCGATAGGCGAACTGCTCGTAGGCCGGATATATCTCCACCGTGTCGCCGCGGACTCTGAACGTGCCGCGCCTGAAATCCACGTCGTTGCGGTCGTACTGCATATCGACGAATTTTCGAAGCAGTTCGTCGCGTTCGATGTAATCGCCGACGCGGACCGGCGCGACCATTCGTTTGTATTCTTCCGGGTTGCCCAGGCCGAAGATGCACGAAACGCTCGCCACTACGACCACGTCCCGGCGGCTCATCAGGCTGGTAGTGGCCGCCAGGCGAAGGCGGTCGAGGTCTTCGTTGCGAGAGGCGTCCTTTTCGATGTAAATGTCCCGCTGCGGGATATAGGCCTCAGGCTGGTAGTAATCGTAATAACTGACGAAGTATTCCACGGCGTTGTTGGGAAGAAGTTCCTTGAATTCCTCGTAGAGTTGGGCAGCCAGCGTCTTGTTGTGCGATATGACCAGTGCGGGCTTTCCGATGTTGGCGATGACGTGGGCCATTGTGAAGGTCTTTCCCGAACCGGTAACGCCCAGCAGGACGTTGTGCTTGTCGCCGCTGCGGATTTTCTCCGTCAACTGCCCGATCGCCGCCGGCTGGTCGCCGGTTGGGCGCATCTCCGAAATGACCTTCAGTTCAGGCAAAGTGTTCCGGTACCATCGCTACCGCTTTCGATAAACTTCGCGCCGGTGTGCGATTCTTATGACAAGAATCAGAAGCACGTCATCCTTAACTTCGTAGATGATTCGGTAGTCTCCCACGCGAATGCGATAAAAGTTTTTGCTCGCTTGAAGTTTTGTTGAACCGTGTGGCCGCGGATTATCGGCGAGCGAGTCAACCTTGCGGGCAATTCGTTCCTGCACGACTTTCGGCAGTTTTGCAAGACTACGAGCAGCCGAGGGTTTTGATCTTATCTTGTAGCGCATGGACGATTACAGCCCCAGATCAGCCTTGACCTTTTCCCAGGGGATTGAACCTTTTTCCTTTAGCGCCTCATGGGCGGCTTCGATGTCCATCCGGTTCTCAAGTTCTTCCAGGAGGTCCATATCCTCGGCGGGCACCACGGCGGCGACACTTTTTCCGCGGCGGGTTATTACGATACGCTCGTGGCCATAGGCAACGCGATTGACGATCTCGGCAAACTCGCCCCTGGCCTTGGTAACACTCATATGGGTCATATCACACGCTCCATTTTGGTTTTTGACGTACAGTTTGTACGTTCAGCACCTTTTGTACAATTATCGGTCAAATATCCCCTCTTGTCAACCTTTTCCTGTGGGAAATTCCGCTTCTCCCGTAGTATCCTACCAATTATGTCCAAAACATCGCAAACACTAATGGAAATGTACCAAGTCGCCCGTGAGCGGTTCGGGCATCAGAAGTGGTGGCCGGGGGACGGAGCGCTGGAGATATGCGTCGGGGCGATACTGACGCAAAATACCAACTGGACCAACGTCGAGCGGGCGATAGCGAACCTCAATGCCGACGGGTGCATGAGCGTCTCGGCGCTTCACGCCAAAGGGCAGGAAGAGTTGGCGATTCTTGTCAAACCTGCCGGTTACTTCAACATCAAGGCCAAGAGGCTGAAAAACTTCATCGCCCGCGTTCACGAGGGTTACGGCGATGACATCGAGGCGTTTCTGGACAGGCCGATTTCGACGCTGCGGGAAGAGTTGCTGTCGATTAACGGCGTCGGGCGTGAGACCGCCGATTCGATGATCCTCTACGCCGCGGGCAAGGCCACATTCGTCGTCGATACCTACACTTATCGCATCCTCCTGCGGCATGGCCTGATTGACAGCGATTATGACTACGACATGATCAAGGAACTGCTCGAATCGTCCCTGCCGGAGGATGTTAATCTTTACAACGATTTCCACGCCCAGTTCGTCGCCGTCGGCAAGCGCTATTGCAGGCCTGTGGCAAAGTGCGCAGACTGTCCGCTGGAGCGCCTGCCCCACGACGCATTTGCAGGGAGCGAAACATGAAAGAGACAAGGCAAAATAAAGGGGATGCCGTCATGCGCAAGATTATCACAATCCTGTCAATCGCGTTTTTGCTGGTCCTGGTCGGCTGCGGCGAACAGGCCGGTCCCGTTACCAAGAACACACCTGCCGACTTGAGCGGTATCGCCGGCTGGCGAGGTGCGGCCCCTAATTCGCCTGATGCTTTTCGATTCGTAATCCTCTCGGACCGCACCGGCGGGAACATTCCCAGCCTGTGGGAGCAGGCAGTGACCGAGACCAACCGCCTCAAGCCCGATTTCGTCATGTGCATCGGCGACCTGACAGAAGGATACACCGACGACGAAAAGGAAATCCGCCGCCAGTGGAAAGAATTCGACGCAATGACGCGCAAACTCGACGCGCCGTTCTTCTACTGCCCCGGAAACCACGACGTCATCCCCGACGCCTGCCGGAAGATTTACACGCAACTTCACGGCGTTCGCGGAAAGACGTGGTACTCGTTCGACTATCGCCGGTGCCATTTCCTCGTCGCCGACAGTTCGGCAATGATCGGCAAGGACAAGGAACTGGCCGATGAGCAATGGGCTTGGCTGGAAAAGGACCTCGCCGAGGCAAACAAGGCAGCCAATCGTGTCTTCGTCTTTATCCACCATCCCATGTTTTCCGGGTCCAACTGGAAGCGGTTGCGTGCGATGCTGGATGCGAAAAAGACCACCGTCTTCAGCGGTCATTTGCACACACTTAGTTACGACCTTAAGGACGGTGTTCCGTATTATGTCCTGTCGGCCACAGCCGCCGAGTCCGGCGGGGCGCCGGCCAAGCCGAATCGCAAGGCGGGCGAGTTCCAGTCTTATACCCACGTTGTTGTCGATAAGGGCAGGCCGACGATCTCTTTTATCCCGCTCGGCGAGGTCCTTCCGCACGATTACATCGACCGCAGCGTCATAACTTCGGCAAGCCCCTGACGGCGGCACTATCGCCCGGCATCGGCGACGACGACTGTACTTTAAGTGAAAGGAAAATAACATCGTGACAGGAAACATTATCTATTTTGAGCGTTGCGGGCCGGATGCGGCGATAGTGCTCCATAACAACCGGGACGGTTTCCGATTTCCCAACCGCGTCAGCGGCTAAAGCGGACCAACCGGCCCGCCCAGAAACTGGAACAGTTTTCGGGGGGCAGGCCATTTGGAACGCTTTTGCGTTGACGTTTGCGCGCTTAAACGTCAACGCAAAAAAGGGGGATGGCGAAAAAAATAAAAAATATTTTTACTATGGCGGACAAGCACTTACGTCATTTCGTCGCTTTTTCCGTTGACGTTTGCGCGCGCAAACGTCAACGCAAAGGTTAAGGGTAGGGGGCGCTTATAGTGCGCCCGGATGTTCTTTGACAAGTGAATATGAGAAAACAGGGACCAGGCACCAGGGACCGGGGACTTGGGACTTGGGTTTAGGGACTTGGGAAAAACGGACAAAACGTAATTGGTAATTCGTAATCAGTAGTGTCCCGTTAAAGACGGGCGGATTTGATGTAACCAACAAAATATCATA
>CAYUYD010000215.1:0-5041 GCA_964449105.1 uncultured Planctomycetaceae bacterium
ATCCTGGGGGCGGCGAAAATAACGACCTTCGCCAGGTTCCAGGTCGGACAGTAAAAGATATTTTCAATTTCCGATTATCAATTTCCAATTGAACAGAAAAGCGTATGAGAGTTTTTTCCAATTGGAAATCGGAAATTGGAAATTGGAAATTGGAAATTTTTCAATGGTTCGCAAAGCAGCATATCGCCGCGTGTTGATAAAAGTTTCCGGGGAGGCGTTTTGCGGCTCCGGCGGCTTCGGTATTAATCCGTCGGCGATGGAAGCCTTTATGACCGAACTGCTGCCGGTGCGCGAGATGGACGTGCAGATCGGTCTTGTCGTCGGAGGCGGGAATATTTTTCGGGGCAGGAGCCTCGCCGAGTCCGGTCTTATCGCCCGTCCGACCGCCGACGCGATGGGAATGTTGGCGACGGTAATAAACGCCCTTGCCCTGGGCGACGCCCTGTCCGGCAGGGGAATCGAGACCCGCGTCATGTCGGCCAGACCTACCGCCGATGTCTGCGAACCGTTCACCCGCCGCCGGGCGATAGAGCATCTGGAGGCGAGGCGGATCGTCATCCTCGCCGGCGGGACGGGAAACCCGTTCTTCACGACCGACACCTGTGCAGCCCTTCGGGCCGGTGAAATCGACGCCGAAGTCCTGCTGAAGGCGACAAAAGTCGATGGCGTTTCGATGCCGACCCGGTCAATAACCCCGACGCCAAAAAGTTCGACCGTCTGACTTATGGCGAGGTGTTGGCTCGACAGTTGGGCGTGATGGACCTGTCGGCCATCTCGATGTGCATGGAGTCAGCGATACCGGTTATCGTCTTTCGTATGGACAAGCCGGGCAATCTGGCCGCAGCAGTGGCCGGCGAAAACGTAGGAACCATTATATCGGATACCTGAAATCGCAAAGAAAAAGCAATTTCCAATTTCCAATTTTCAATTTCCAATTGAACAGAAAAATCACCCGAGTGTTTTTTCAATTGAAAATCGGAAATTGAAAATTGGAAATTCTTTTCTCATTGTGGTTCAATCTGTTTAGTTACAGATTGGGGAATAGCCATGCCGATAGACGATATTTTGCTTGGATGTGAAGAAAAGATGGAACATGCCGTCAAGTTCTTCAGCGACGAGTTGCGTGTAATTCGCACAGGAAGGGCGTCGGCGGGACTGGTCGAGCATATAAAGGTCGATTACTACGGTTCGCCGACGGACCTTCGGCAGTTGGCGTCGATTTCGGTGCCCGAGCCGGACATGATCGTCATCAAGCCGTTCGACCCCGCCAGTATAAAGGAGATCGAAAAGGCGATTCAGACCTCCGAACTCGGCATCACGCCGGCAACGGCTGGGAAGGTCATCCGCCTGCCGATACCCTCGCTGTCCGGCGATCGCCGACAGCACCTGGCGGCGCAACTGAAGAAAATGGCGGAGCAGGCCCGCGTCGCTGTCCGAAACGTCCGTCACGCCGCCAATAAAGTTGCCGACAAGGAAAAAAATGAAAGTATCCTCACCGAAGACGACCTGGAAACGTGTAAGGAAGAAATTCAGAAACTCACCGACCAGTATGGCAAAAAAATCGACGATATCCTCGATGCAAAGAACCGCGAGGTAATGGAAACATAATCAGGGACCAGGGACCAGGGACTAGGGAATAGGCAAAAGACCGGAATACAGATTACAGAATGCTGACCGCTGACCGCTGAATGCTGTTACCGGGGGAGTAGCTCAATTGGTAGAGCAACGCCCTTTTAAGGCGTAGGTTTTGGGTTCGAGTCCCAACTCCCTCAGTTAAGCAGGGATGCAGGAGATACAAGGGATGAAAAAAATGGTTTAACTGAAAAATATTAGTAGCAGGAATATTGAAAAAAGATATTTTTAGCTTATCCTGTGCATCCCATGTATCCCTGCTTTGTTTGGTCCCATCGTCTAGCCTGGTCTAGGACACCGGGTTTTCATCCCGGCAACACGGGTTCAAATCCCGTTGGGACTAGTTTTAGAGCACCTGACAAATGGGCCACAGAGGCACAGAGGACGCAGAGAACAATAGAGCAAAAAAGTTCTTTCTCTGTTTTTATTTCTTTTATTTTTTATTTTTCTGCGACCTCTGTGCCTCTGTGGCTTCTTTCCGTCAGGGGTTCTTATTCTGTCGCTATGGCCTCGAATAAAAAAAGCCGCTTCAGCCAGGCAGCATCGGGTTACATGGTCAGGACCCATCGCCCGCTAAACTGCCTGACGTTCATTCTGCCTCTACTGGTGGCCTATGAGGTTGGGTCCATTTTTTACAGCGATTCCCTTCTGGCTCCGCAGCACCTTGCGATTGTGCTGAACAGTCTCGGTGCGGCGGCGAGGGTTCTTCCGGCGGCGTTGGTTGTTGTTGTCCTGCTGGCGTGGCACATCGCCAGCAGGCAGGAGCGGCACGTCGATGCCGACGCCGTCGTGGGCATGCTGGCTGAAAGCGTCATAGGGATGGTTCCGCTGGTCGCCCTGGCGCTTTTTACCGACAGGATCCTTGGCCCCGTGTCGCTGGCTGCCGGGGCGGGGGCGCATGCGCTGGCTGCCGAAATACTCACCGGAATAGGGGCGGGAATATACGAGGAGTTCATCTTCCGCCTGGCTGCGATCGGGCTGATAATGCTGGTGTTCGTTGACCTGTTGAAAGCGGAACAGAGGCCCACAGCAGTCCTGGCCGTCATCGCCGCTTCCGTGCTGTTCAGTTTATATCACTTCATAGGACCAGCCGATTTCGACTGGCGTCTGTTTGTATTCCGCGGCATCGCCGGGGCGTACCTTGCGATACTCTACATCGGAAGGGGCTTCGGCATCGCCGTCGGCGCTCACGCCTGCTACAATGTTGTCGTAGCATTGATGTAATCGCTTCGCCGGTCCGTCCGCTCACATCTTTCCGTGCCTGAGGATTGACACCAGCAGCCAGAATCCCATCGCCCCGGCGGCGAGGTATCCGACGATCCCGAAGACGGGAATCCCGAACCATTTCGGTGGAATACCCGAAAGAACAATCAGTGATGATCCGATTATCAGTGCGGCCAGGACGATTGCAAAGACGATACGGTTGCTTATCTGATCGTGATTTTTGAGCATCGGCTCCAGTCCTCGGTGCTCGAACTCGACGTGCATCCGCCCGCGCTTTATCTGGGCGACGATCTCCCTGATGTCGCCGGGCAGGTCCCGCAGCAGATGGCCCATATCGACGCCGGAACGGTACAGGTCCTTGGCCAGCGTACGCGGACTGAGGCGTTCGGCTATAATCCTCCGGGCGAATGGCTCGGTATTTTTAACCATGTCGAAATCAGGCCAGAGCCTCCTGCCGTTTCCTTCTGCTATGGCCAGAGCCTTGGTCAACAGGTAGAAATCCGGGATTATTCTCAACCTGTGCCTTACAAGTAACCGGATGAGTTGGGCGATGAGTTCGCCCATGTCAATGTCCTTCAGCGAGCGATAGAAATGCTGCTCGATGAAATCGGCTACATCCGCTTCGAGCCTTTCTGCTGCTTCCGGTTTGTCGCCTGACGACAGATCGAGGACCGCCTTGGTAATCTGCTTTTCATCGCGGCGAACGATGCCGATTACCATATCGGCCAGGCTTTCCTTGTAGCGTGGCGAGATTGTCCCCATCATTCCGTAGTCCAGGAAGCAGATGACGTTGTTGGACAGGATGAGAATGTTTCCCGGATGCGGGTCGGCGTGAAAGAACCCGTGGACGAATATCTGTTCGAGGATGAGGTCGGCGCCTCGGCTGGCAATTAACTCAAGGTCAAACCCGCCTTCGCGCAAGGAAGTGGTGTCCGAAACCTTCACGCCCTCGATAAACTCCATCGTCAGCACCTTCGGCGTCGAGTGTCGGCGGAAGACACGCGGGACGTACACGGTGTCATTCGACTCGAAATTCCGGGCGAAACGCTCGATATGGTCGGCCTCGATTGTAAAATCCAGTTCCTTGCGGATCGTGCGAGCGAATTCCTGAACGATCCCGACCGGATTGACCGCATCGAGTCCGTGAATATGCCTTTCCATAAGCCTCGCCAGGTCGAGCATTATCTCCAGGTCAACTTCGATTGTCCGGCGGATTCCGGGGCGCTGGATTTTTACTGCCACGACCTTGCCGTCGGTTTGTCCGGACTCGCCGTTTGCCGGCAGGACGGCCTGGTGGACCTGGGCGATGGACGCCGACGCAACGGGCGTCTGGTTAAACTCCTCGAAGAGCACATCGAGCGAATCGCCGAGTTCATCCTCTACGATCCGCCTGACCCGGTCAAAGCCGAAAGGCGGGACCGTATCGTGAAGTTTCGTCAGTTCGTCGCACAGTTCCTGCGGGATCATGTCCGGGCGCGTCGCAGCGATCTGACCCAACTTGACGAACGACGGGCCAAGTTCCTCAAGGGCCATTCGTATCCGCTGCCACCGCGTCAGCGCCGACGGCACGGGCGCCTGACTGCCGCTGACACGACGCTTCTCCAGACCCAGGCGTCGATGCAGACCCAGCGTACCCATCAGGTCGCCGAATCCGTGCTTCAGCAGAACCATGGCAATCTGACGATACCGGGCGACATGCCGGTAACGTCTGCCAATAAAACCAAATCCGCGAAAAGGCATTCAGGCCTCCGCTATTTCGTCGTCTTCTTCCCGGCCTTTTCCAGTTTGGCGATGCGGGCCTCGAGCCGTCCGATGTCATCCTTTGTCGGAAGGTGCATCTTATGAATCGCCTGCTCGAGCCACTTCTCGATCTGCGTCTTAAAGTCCTTCCTCGCCTTGGCGGACTTTTTCACCATGTTATCAGCCAGTTTGCGGGCTTCGGCCTCGGAGAGTTTTCCCTTCTCGGCCAGTTCCTTGGCGAGTTCCTCGACCTTCTCGCCGGCCATCGCCGCCAGACCCACACCTACCAGAAACGCCTTGTTGATTACCTCGAACATGATAAACTCCTTTCGTTTTGCATTTCGTGAACTCGTGAATTCGTTGATTCGTTGACTCCCGCCTGCCGGCAGACATTCAGTAATTGAGGTGCTCTACGAAAGGCGGACACTGGAAGCGTGGGCTTCAT
>CAYUYD010000216.1:0-4944 GCA_964449105.1 uncultured Planctomycetaceae bacterium
ATTGAATCGCAACGACTTGCTGGTGCAGATATTCGAGAACCGCCGCCAGTACCCCAAGGCCGCCGAATACTGTAGAAAAATCCTCGATGCCAACCCGGGGAACCAGGATTGGCGGCAGCGCCTCGACCAGATTATCGGCAACTGGGGGCAGTTCGAACCGATCGTAACAGCCCCGGCAGGTAAGGGCGCGACAGTAGAGTTCCGCTTCCGAAACGGTAAAAAAGTCGGCTTGGAAGCACGCGAAATAAAGGTCGCCCAACTGCTGGACGACGTGAAGGCATACATCAAGAGCGGCCCGAAGCAACTGTCATGGGAGCAGGTGGACATCTCAAACATCGGATACTGCCTGGTGCAGAAGAATCAGGAGAAGTACGTCGGCGAAAAGGTCGCATCGTGGGAATTGGACCTGGAGCCGCGAGCGAACCACTTCGACAAACGGATCACCATCACCACGCCGCTACAGAAGGCAGGGGCGTATCTTCTTAAGGCGACGATGGCCGACGGCAACACATCCGAGATAGTCATCTGGGTGGCGGACACCGCCATCATCAAAAAGCCCCTGTCGGACAAGACCTATTACTTCGTCGCAGACGCGGCCACCGGCAAACCGGTCCCCAAGGCCAATGTCGAATTCTTCGGCTACCGGCAGAGATGGATCGAGGACGCCAAAGTCGCCAGCCAAAACCATCAAGTCGCCAGCCAGCCTCAACGCCGAAGCGGGCATTACGAGGTCGATACACGCAACTTCGCCGAGTTCACCGACGCCGACGGGCAGTTGTTCCTGACGCCCCAGCAGCAGGACCGCAACCACACGTGGGTCGCCATCGCCACCACGCCGGCGGGACGACTGGCGTACCTGGGCTGGACCGGCGCATGGTACGGAAACTACTACGACCAGGAATACAACGCCACAAAGACGTTCGTAATCACAGACAGGCCCGTATATCGGCCTAAACAGACGGTCAAGTTCAAGTTCTGGGTCAATCACGCAAAGTACGACGTCGAAGGCAAGAGCGCCTTCGCAGGCAGGCAGTTCACGGTAAGGGTCAACAACCCCAAGGGCGAGCAGGTTTTCGAGAAGGTCTTTACCGCCGATGAGTACGGCGGATTCGACGGCGAGTTGACGCTGAAAGACCAGGCCGCGCTGGGCGTCTATAGCATCCACCTCCCGCACCCTCCGCACGGAGGCGGCTCTTTCCGCGTCGAGGAATACAAGAAGCCGGAGTTCGAGGTGAAGATCGAAGCGCCCGCTGAGCCGGTGATGCTCGGCGAGAAGGTCGAGGCGAAAATCACCGCGAAGTATTACTTCGGCGCGCCCGTTACCAGCGCGAAGGTCAAGTACAAGGTCCTCCGCACAGCCCACGACGCCCAGTGGTATCCCGTATGCCGGTGGGACTGGCTCTACGATACGGGGTACTGGTGGTACGCATACGATTACAATTGGTATCCCGGCTGGGGCATGTGGGGCTGCAAACGCCCGCTTCCATACTGGTGGTGGCGGTGGCGCCAGCCGGTGCAGCCTGAGGTCGTCGCGGAGGCCGAAGTCCCCGTCGGCGCCGACGGGACGGTAAAGGTGCTGATAGACACCGCAGTCGCCAAGGCCATCCACGGCGACAGCGACCACCAGTACTCCATCACATCCGAGGTTACCGACCAGTCCCGCCGGACCATCGTCGGGACCGGCAGCGTCCTGGTCGCGCGAAAACCGTTCAAGGTCCACGCCTGGGTGGACAGGGGATACTATCGCGCCGGAGACACCGTGCGCGCATCCTTCAAGGCCCGGCGGCTTGACGGAAAACCCGTCAAGGGCGACGGAAAACTGACGCTCTATCGAATCACCTACAAGGATAACAAGCCCGTCGAGACCGAGGCGCAGAAGTGGAACCTCAACACCGACGACGAGGGTTCCGGCAGCGTCCAGATCAAGGCATCCGAGGCCGGACAGTACCGGATCAGTTACAAAGTAACCGACGCGAATAAGCACACCATCGAAGGCGGGTACATATTCTGCATCCGAGGCGAGGGCTTCGACGGCAGCGCATTCCGCTTCAACAATATCGAGGTAATCCCGGACAAGGACGAGTACAAGCCCGGCGAAAAGGTCAAACTGATGCTCAACACCAACCGCATCGGTTCGACGGTCCTGCTGTTCATCCGCCCTGCCAACGGCGTCTATCTGCCGCCGAAGGTGCTGCGCCTGGACGGCAAGAGCATCAACGAGGAAATCGAGGTCATCACCAAGGACATGCCGAACTTCTTCATCGAGGCGGTTACCGTCAGCGACGCGAAGGTTCACAGCGAGGTCCGGCAGATTGTCGTCCCGCCGGAAAAACGGGTAATCGACGTGAAGGTTACGCCGTCGGCGGAGAAGTACAAACCCGGCGAAAAGGCGAAGGTGAAGATAAAACTGACTGACCCGACCGGCGAACCGTTCACCGGCTCGGTCGTCGTGGCGATTTACGACAAGGCCGTCGAGTACATCTCCGGCGGATCGAACGTACCGGAAATTAAGGAGTTCTTCTGGAAGTGGCGGCGTCAGCACTATCCGCAGGGAGAGACCAGCCTGGCAAAGGGCTGTGGAAACCTTACCCGTCAAAACAAAGTCGCTATGAATTTCCTCGGCGTCTTCGGCCAGTCTGTCGCAGATGAAGGGCAGCAGAAATTAGAGGATTCCGACAGACAGGTTGAGGGCAACTGGGCAGAACAAAAATCACAAGGAGGCGGTAGAGGTGGTATGAGACGGGCCGAAGTCATGGACGCCGCCGCACCATCAGCTGCCGAAGCCGCCAACGGCTTGGCGTTTGCGAAGGGTAAAAGCGAAGAATCCAGCGGCGCTGCGGCCCAGCCTGAGGGCGTCCAGCCGACTGTTCGGACCAATTTCGCGGATACCGCCCTGTGGGTCGGGGCATTGACCACCGGCAAGGACGGCATGGCAGAGGTCGAACTGACCATGCCGGAGAACCTTACAACCTGGAAGACCCGCGTATGGGCAATGGGCTACGGTACGCGCTGCGGCGAGGGCGATGCGGAAGTCGTTACCACAAAAGACCTCATCATCCGCCTCCAGGCCCCCCGCTTCTTCGTCCAGAAAGACGAAGTCGTACTGTCGGCCAACGTCCACAACTACCTCAAGACCAAAAAGAAAGTTCAGGTCGTGCTGGAGGTTGACGAGAGCGGCGGTGGCAAGGCCTCGCCCAAAGGCATCGACATCGATAGGGCTGATCCAAAGAAGTGGGCGGTTCACAAAAACGTCGAAGTATCCGCCAACGGGGAGAAGCGAGTGGATTGGCTGGTAACCGTCGAACAGCCTGGGCAGATCATCATCCGCATGAAGGCCATCACGGATGAGGAATCCGACGCGATGCAGATGAGTTTCCCGGTCTATATCCACGGAATGCTCAAGACCGAGAGTTTCTGCGGCGTCATCCGACCGAAGGAAACCACGGGCACAATCAGCATTAACGTTCCGAAAGAGCGCCTGCCGGAGCAAAGCCGGCTGGAGATTCGCTACTCGCCGACGCTGGCAGGGGCGATGGTCGATGCACTGCCGTATCTGTCCGGTTATCCCTACGGCTGCACCGAGCAGACGCTCAACCGCTTCCTCCCGACCGTCATCACGCAGAAGATGCTGATACGAATGGGGCTGAACCTCGAAGACATCCGCAAGAAGCGGACCAACCTCAACGCACAGGAAATCGGCGACGACCGCGAGCGCGCCGAGCAGTGGAAGCGTTCAGGCCGAGAGGCTGTCTTCGACGAAGCCGTGGTCAAGGACATGGTCCAGGCCGGTCTGGAACGTCTGGCGAGCATGCAGTGCAGCGACGGCGGATGGGGCTGGTTCAGCGGATGGAGCGAGCGGTCATATCCGCACACAACGGCCGTCGTCGTCCACGGGCTGCAAATCGCACGCGAAAACGACGTTGCCGTCGTGCCCGCAATGCTGGAAAAGGGCGTCGCCTGGCTGAAACGATACCAGGAGCAGGAACTCCGGAAGTTGCAGAACGCCCCGGCCAAGAAGGACCCCTGGAAAGAACACGCCGACAACCTCGACGCGCTGGTCTATATGGTCCTGGTCGATGAGAAGATCGACAACAAGGAGATGCGCGAGTTCCTCTATCGCGACCGAAACCACCTGGCAGTCTATGCCAAGGCGATGTTCGGTATGGCTTTGCACAAGGTCGGCGACATGGAAAAACGCGATATGCTCATCCGCAACGTCGAGCAGTACCTTGTCGAGGACGACGAAAACCAGACCGCCTACCTCCGCCTGCCCAACCAGGGCTACTGGTGGTGCTGGTACGGCAGCGAATACGAGGCGCACGCGTATTACCTCAAACTCCTTGCCGTTACCGACCCGAAGGGCCAAAAGGCGTCCCGGCTGGTGAAATACCTGCTGAATAACCGCAAGAACGCGACTTACTGGAACAGCACGCGCGACACGGCCCTGTGCGTCGAGGCATTCGCCGACTACATCAAGGCAAGCGGCGAGGACAAGCCCGATATGACCGTCCGGATTCTCATCGACGGGAAAAATGTCAAGGAAGTCAAGATTAACAGCGACAACATCTTCAGTTTCGACAACAAGTTGGTCCTGGAAGGTCAGGCTGTTACCACCGGTCAACACAAGGTGGAGATGCAGAAGACCGGCACAGGCCCGCTGTATTTCAACGCATACCTGACCAACTTCACACTGGAAGACCACATCACCAGGGCAGGGCTGGAGATAAAGGTCAATCGCAGGTACTTCAAACTGGTCCGCGTCGAGAAGAAGATCAAGGTCGAGGGCGCAATCGGCCAGGCTGTGGATCAGAAGGTCGAAAAGTACCAGAGAGAGGAACTGAAAAACCTCGACACGCTCACCAGCGGCGACCTCGTGGAAATCGAACTGGTCATCGAAAGCAAGAACGATTACGAGTACATCGTCCTCGAGGACATGAAGGCAGC
>CAYUYD010000217.1:0-4901 GCA_964449105.1 uncultured Planctomycetaceae bacterium
GCGGGTTACTCTCTGGAGCGCCTCGCGGTAGTCGGCCGGGGTCCGATCCGCCAGGCCGTAGAGAAGCCCGGCGGTCAGAACCGCCGCTACAAGCAGCACTACCAGCACCCTGCTAATAATCCGGCGAACTTTCATGGCTACTTGGTAGTGAACAACAGGCCTGATGTCAACAGCAACTCTGGCGATTACCACCGGCTCTGACCTACAATGAACAAATTACACCAATGCGAAAATCTGATCTAAAACGCGAGCGGATACACCTGGCCGGACAGGTTCAGGGCGTCGGCTTCCGCCCTTACGTCTATCGCCTTGCCGTCGCGGGCGGGCTGAGCGGGTTCGTCGTCAATGACGCCTCCGCCGTAATCGAGGTGCAGGGATACGCCGGCGAACTTGACCGGTTCATCCGCCGGCTACCGGCGGAACTTCCGCCCCTGGCGGAGGTCGCCCGATGCGGACGGACGGAACTGCCGGTGCAGGCGGGTGAGAAAACATTCGAAATTCGCCCCAGTCTCGGCGGAGAACTGACTGACGCCCAAGTTACGCCCGACACCGCCGTCTGCGACGACTGCCTGGCTGAGATGCTCGACCAGGCCGATCCGCGATACCGCTACCCGTTCATCAACTGTACCAACTGCGGGCCCAGGTACAGCATCATTGAGCGGATTCCCTACGACCGGCCCAATACGACGATGACGGATTTTGCGATGTGCGACTTTTGCGGTTCGCAGTATTCCGACCCCGCCGACCGGCGTTTCCACGCCCAGCCGATTGCCTGCCCGCATTGCGGACCAATGTGCCGCCTGACCGACCCGCGCGGGCGGGAAATTGCCTGCGACGACCCTGTCGCCGCCGCTGCCGATCTCATCCGGCGCGGGCAAATCGTCGCGATTAAGGGTTTAGGCGGGTTTCACATTTCCTGCCGGGCCGACATCGACCACGCCGTCCGCCGCCTCCGGCTGCGAAAGGGACGGGATGCCAAGCCGTTCGCGCTGATGGTCCGCGACGCGGACCATGCGAGGCAACTGTGCAACTTCGACGCCGATGCGGAGGAACTGCTGGCCGGGGCTGTTCGACCCATCTGCCTGCTGCTGCGACGGACCTGTGCTCCGGTCGCCGAGTCCGTAGCGCCGGGTCTGACAACACTGGGCGTCATGCTGCCCTATACGCCGCTGCATCATCTTTTGTTTTCCTTCGACCTGCCGGCGCTGGTGATGACCTCCGGTAATGTTTCCGACGAGCCGCTGGTCAGGGATAACGAAGACGCCGTCGCACACCTGGGGCGGATTGCCGATGCGATCCTGCTGCACGACCGCCGCATCGCCCGGAGCATCGACGACAGCGTGGTGCAGGTCCTCGCCGCCGGACCTCCCGCCGTTTTGCGCCGCGCACGCGGGTACGCACCGCACCCGGTACGTTTGGATTTTTCTCGTACTGATGAAGATGAATTTCCCCCAACGAACCACAATCAAAAATCAAAAATCAAAAATCGAAAATCTTCCGGACCGCTCCCTTACGGTCGCGGCTCGTTAGTTTCGACCCCAACCGTCCTCGCCGTCGGCGCAGAACTGAAAAATACTGTCTGTCTCTACAAAAACGGCAGGGGCGTCGTCAGCGAGCACATAGGCGACCTGAAGGATGGGCGCGTGTACCGACACTTCATGCGTGTTATCAGCGACCTTGAGGCATTGTTCGACCTGTCGCCGGAGGTCATCGCCGCCGACATGCACCCGCAGTACCTATGCACGGAATACGCCCTTCGCCGCGCCGCCGGGAAACTTACGGGTCGGCCAGCCGCTGCGATGGTCCGCATCCAGCATCATCACGCCCACGTCGTCTCCTGCCTGGCAGAGCATGGCCGAAGCGACGAGGTAATCGGAATCGCCTGCGACGGGACCGGCTACGGGACCGACGGCGCCGTCTGGGGCTGTGAAATCATGCGGGCGTCGGCGGCGGGGTTTGTCCGCCTGGGGCATCTTCGATATTTCCCCCTTCCCGGCGGAGATGCCGCCGCGATTGAAACGGCCAGGCCCGCGGTCTCGCTGCTGATAGAGACGTTCGGACCGGACTACCCAATTGAAGGGTGGCACGGTCAAGCGGAACGAAGTGGAGCTTGGCCGTGTCGTCGCCCGCCACGGCCAAGTCTTCGACTTGACCGTACCACCCTTCAAGTTGCGTTACCGTGTGCTGATGTAGAGAAAATCGCGGAGCAGTTATCCGCCGGCGTCAATTGCCCGCAGAGCAGTTCGCTGGGGCGATTGTTCGACGCCGTCGCGGGTATGTGCGGACTGGCTGAGCGGAACCGATACGAGGGCGAAGCGCCAATGCTCCTGGAAGGCGCTGCCGAAGAGGGCGTCGAAGAGGAGTATCCATTTACACTGACAGAAACCGACCCGTTTGAGATAGACTATAGGCCGATGATTGAAGGTATTGTGCGAGACATCGCCTCCGGCGCGTCAGTGAACGTCGTGGCGGCGAAGTTTCACAACACAGCCGCTGCCTTCCTGTCGGCGTCGGCGAGGCGGGCCGGCGAGATAACAGGCATGAAGACTGTGGCGCTTTCGGGCGGTTGCTTCGCCAATCGGTATCTGTCTGCTCGGCTGGCGAACCTGCTGCGAACCGACGGCTTCGAGGTGTTGACACACCGGGAAATTCCGTGTAACGACGGTGGCATCGCGCTGGGGCAAGCGGTCATCGCAGCAGCGGGATATAAAACGCCTGCCTGCCGGCAGGCAGGGAGGAGCAAAGATAATGTGTCTGGCGATACCGGCGAAGATTGAATCGCTCGAAGGCGACAAGGCCACGATAGACTTGGCCGGGGCACGCGCCACAGCCGTTACCTCGCTTACGCCGCAGGTGAAAGTCGGCGACTGGGTCCTTGTCCACGCCGGGTACACCATTACCGTTCTGGACGAAAAAGACGCCCGCGAGACCTTCGCAATACTCCGCGAGATGGATTTTTGATTTTCGATTTTGGATTTTTGATTTCACGAAAAAACCATCGCGAAGGCGTAGGCCCCAATCGAAAATCAAAAATCGAAAATCAAAAATCCGATGAGCAACATAGACGAAATTCGACAAAGCATTGACGCCCACTGGCGGCGGCTTGCCGAGCAGGGCCGCTCCGGCGTGCAGTTGATGGAGATTTGCGGGACGCACACGGTCGCCATCAGTCGCGGCGGGCTGCGGAGCCTGCTGCCCGCCGGCCTGCGACTGGTGAGCGGTCCGGGCTGCCCGGTCTGCGTTACCGAGCAGTCTTACGTGGACGCCGCAATTCACCTTGCCGGAATAAGCGACGTTATCATCGCCACCTACGGCGATATGCTCCGCGTACCGGGCGGCGACGGTTCGCTGGAGCAGGCGAGCGCGAACGGCTGCGACGTCCGAATCGTCTATGCCGCACACCATGCAGTCGAAATCGCCCGAAGCACGCCCGAAAAACAAATAGTTTTCCTGGCTGTCGGATTCGAGACAACCACGCCGGGGACCGCCCTGGCGATCCGACAGGCACGGGCGGAGGGAATTACAAATTTCTCGGCGCTCACTTCCCACAAACTGGTTATCCCGGCGATGAGCGTCCTGCTCGCCCAGCCCGATATCCGGATTGACGGGTTCCTCTGCCCCGGGCACGTCAGCGTCATTACCGGATGGCGGGCGTATGAGCCACTCGTCGAGCAGTTCGCCCGCCCCTGCGTGGTGGCAGGGTTCGACGACGAACAGATACTCGCCGGTATCCGCGAAATCCTCTGTCAACTCGCCGACGGCACACCGGCGGCGTGCAGCGTGTACAGCCCAGTCAGCGCAGACGGCAACGAAAAAGCCCGACAGATTATCGAGGAGACCTTCGACACATCCGATGCTCGGTGGCGGGCGCTGGGTGTGATACCGGCAAGCGGGCTGGTACTGAAGGATGAATTCGCCGATTTCGACGCCGCCAGGCGATTCGACCTTCCGGAGTTCGAAGCCGCCGAGCAGCCCGGCTGCCGATGCGGCGACGTAATCACAGGCCGATGCCTTCCGACGGACTGCCCCCTGTTCGGTAACAAGTGCACGCCGCGAGAACCCGTCGGGCCCTGCATGGTCTCGTCGGAAGGATCGTGCGCCGCATATTACAAATACGGAGTTAACTGATGGCAAGGTCGGACAAGATACTCCTTGCGCACGGCGGGGGCGGACAGTTGACCGCCGAGTTGATCGCCGAGGTCATACTCCCGGCGATTGGAGGTCAAAACCCGTCCGCCCTGTGCGATTCCGCCACAATTGAAACAGGCGGCGGGCGAGTCGTCTTCACCACCGACAGTTACGTCGTCCTGCCGCTGGAGTTTCCCGGCGGGGACATCGGGAAATTGAGTGTCTGCGGGACGATTAACGACCTGGCTGTTTCGGGGGCTGAACCCGTGGCGCTGAGCATGGCGCTGGTGCTGGAAGAGGGTTTGGAGATCGACCTTCTGCGTCGGATTCTCGCTTCGGCGGGGCGGGCTGCGAAAGATGCCGTCGTAACAATCGTTACCGGCGATACGAAGGTAATCGAGCGGGGCAGGGACCGGCCAGGCATCACAATCAACACCTCAGGTGTCGGCGTTCCGCTGGCCGGCGCTAACCTCGGATTCGATAAAGTCGCCGAAGGCGATGCGGTCCTGCTGACCGGGCCTTTGGGGCAGCACGGACTGGCGGTAATGGCCCAAAGGGAAGGGCTGAACATAGCCGCATCGCTCCAAAGCGATTGTGCAGCCATTCACTGCCTGACGGCTTCGCTGATCGAATCGCTGGGTCCGAAGGTCAAGTGGATGCGCGATCCGACCCGGGGCGGGCTGGCTGCGACGCTGGCGGAACTGTCGGCTGCGACGGGGCGCAACATCGAAATCCGCGAATCGGACATCCCGGTTGACCCGACGGCGCTGGCC
>CAYUYD010000218.1:0-4889 GCA_964449105.1 uncultured Planctomycetaceae bacterium
CTCATTGGGGCATTGGCTTTGCTGTACTTTGTCGCCGGATATACGGTGTATCGAGGCGACAGTGCCCGCATCCAACTGGAGAAGCAGCGAAGACTCACAGCCGAGTCCGCCAGCCAAGCCAAGAACGAATTCCTCGCAAAGATGAGCCATGAGATTCGCACTCCCATGAATGGCGTCCTCGGGATGACGGAGTTGGTCCTCGATACGGACCTGACGGACAGGCAGCGAAAGTGCATGGAACTGGCGAAGTGTTCGGCGGACTCTCTCCTTTCCGTCATCAACGATATCCTGGACATCTCCAGGATCGAAGCAGGCAAATTGGAATTGGCCCGCGTACCGTTCAGCCTGCGGGATTGCCTTCGGGATACGCTTGCGCCTTTCGAGCATCAGGCCGAAGATAAGGCAATAGGGTTCACGCTGCGGGTTCATCCCGAGGTTCCCAATCTGCTGATCGGCGATCCGGGCCGGCTTCGACAGGTCGTAACCAACCTTGTCGGAAACGCCGTCAAGTTCACGAAGCGAGGTTCGATTACGGTTAGCGTCGGCGTGGATTCGGATGATGCGAAAGGCGAAATGCCCCGCGCAGCGTCCTGCGGACTGCGGGAGGTTCAACTGTCGTTCGCCGTTATCGACACCGGAATCGGCATATCGCCCAAGAAGCAGCGCACAATCTTCGACGCCTTCGAACAGGCGAGCAGTTCGATCTCCGGCGAGTATGGCGGAACGGGCCTGGGCCTGGCCATTTCGGTCCAACTGGTCGAGATGATGAGAGGCCGGATTTCAGTGCAAAGCCGGGAAGGACAAGGCAGCGAGTTTCGATTCACGGCGAAGTTTGCGCTGCCCGATGGTAAGTTGGCGGAAGCAGTCCGAAGCATGCCCGTAATGATTTCCACCTCAGGCCGATGTGCCCCAATCGCTCGTCGCGCGTGGCGGGAAGACCGGAAGCGACTCACGATCCTCCTGGCAGAGGACAACTACGTCAACCGCGAACACGCGACGATGCTTTTGGAAAATTATGGCCACAAGGTCGTCTGTGTCGAGACGGGAACGGCAGCAGTTGCCAGACAGGCGGCAGAACCGTTCGACCTTATCCTGATGGACATGTATATGCCTGAAATGGACGGACTGGAAGCCGCCGCCGCTATCCGCGACAGCGAAAGGGATACGGATCGGCACGTGCCCATCATAGCGATAACCGCAAACGCCATGAGCGGCGCCCGTCAGGAATGCCTGGCTGCGGGTATGGACGGTTATGTCTCAAAACCTGTGGCCGGCAAGGTGCTGTTGCAGACGATTAATGAGGTAATGGAGCAATGCAGAGGCCGGGCGGGGCGCGAACCAGTCCGCCTGAAAGACGAAAAGAACACGCCGGACCACTTGGTCGATTCCACATGGGACATCAATCAGGCGCTCGAGCACGTTGGTGGCGATCGGGATGCCCTGATCCGCCTGGCCAAAGCCTTTCTTGCGGATTCCCACGGCGTCCTGGCCGATCTCCGCCTGGCAATGGATAGACGAGACGGGCAGGAGTTGCAGAGGCTTGGGCATAAATTGAAGGGGTCGCTGGCGCTGCTTGGCGCCCGCCGCGGCGGGACCCTCGCGGAAGACCTGGAGGCTGCCGGGGGCAGCGGAGACTGGGGCCGGGCTGCCAACACTGTGGCGTGGCTGGAAAAGGAAATCCTCGCGCTTCAAACGCACCTGAACGATCTAATCACGGAGAAACAGACATGCGAGTCTTAGTAGCGGATGATGATTCGACATACCGAAGTCTGCTGGATGATTTGCTGAGAAAGTGGGATTTCGAAGTCGTCCTGGCCTGCAATGGACGAGAGGCGCTGGAAGTGATGCGGCGCGACGACGCTCCCCGGCTCATCATCCTCGACTGGATGATGCCGGAAATGGACGGCTTTGAAGTCGCCAGAACGATTCGTAGCGAAAAGCCCGACGAAAGCACCTATATCCTTCTGATAACAAGCAGCCGAAAGAAGGAAGATGTGATGAAGGTGCTGGTCTGCGGCGCGGACGACTACCTCATCAAGCCGTTCGACCCGATGGACCTTCAGGTCCATCTTCGCACGGCTGTGCGGTTCCTCCACCTTCAGGAGGAACTGAACGAACTGAGGCGGTCCCGTCAAGGCGAAGAGATTGGCTCGGCGCGACGGATCCCCTGGGGACGGGCGTGATTCGACTGAATCGTTGCTTATGACCGGTCAACCGCGCGGCGCCGCCGGCTGCCGGGAGGAATTGCGATGTTTAAGAGAGAGAATTTGCTTATGCACGAACGGGCGTGCGGTTTTTGCCTGGTCCTGTTGATTCTTGTGTTCACATGCAGAGGTCAGGCCCGTGCGGAAGATGCGCAAGGTCAAGTCCGCATCGGCGTCCTGGCCAAGCGGGGGGACGAGAGGTGCATGGAAAAATGGGGCCCGACCGCCGAGTATCTCTCGGACAATATCCCCGGCTATTCCTTCAAGATTATCCCGCTCGATTATGACGAGATTAGTCCGGTCTTCGAGCGCGGCGATGTGGACTTCGCACTGTGCAATCCCTCTTTGTATATAGAGTTGGAGATGCTTAACGGGGTCAGCCGGATCGCTACGCTGAAGAACCTCGTTCTGGGTGGTGTTCACACTACCTACGGCGGGGTAATCTTCTGTCGGGCCGAGCGAAACGACATCAAGCGACTTGCCGACCTGAAGGGCAAGAGATTCATGGCCGTGGATGAGCGCTCCCTGGGCGGTTGGCAGGCGGCGTGGCGTGAGATGAAGGAAAAAGGAATTAATCCACATAAAGATTTCAAGCAGTTGCTCTTCGGCGGGACGCACGATGCGGTCGTCTATGCCGTCAGGGACGGCAAGGTCGATGCCGGAACGGTCCGCACCGACACGCTGGAGAGGATGCAAGCGGAGGGCAGGGTCAATATTCGAGATTTCCGCACCATTCGCGCCTACGATGGTCCGGTGGCGGGCTTTCCCCTCCTCTGCTCGACTCGCCTATACCCGGAGTGGCTGTTCGCCAGGGCCGATCACACCCCGATGGAACTGGCCGAGAAAGTTGCCGTCGCCCTGCTGAAGATGCCCTCCGACAGTCCTGCCGCCAAGGCCGCCAACGGCGCCGGCTGGACGATCCCACTCAGCTACGAGCCGGTGCGCGAATGCCTCAGAGAACTCCGCATCGGACCTTACAAGGACTTCGGAAGAGTAACTCACGCCGACGTCATCAGGAATTACTGGTACTGGCTGATTATCATCGCGGCGGCGCTGGCGGCTATGACGGCGGCGACGGTGTATGTCATCAGATTGAACCGCAGGCTTAATCAGGCACAATCGAACCTGCAAAAGGAATTGAACGAACACAAGCAGGCCGAGGAGGCGCTTCAGAGTTCCGAGTCGAAGTTCCGCACTTTGTACGAGGCCACCAGCGACGCGGTAATGCTGCTCGACGAGAAGGGCTTTTTCGACTGCAACGATGCGACATTGCGGATATTCGGGATGGTCGATAAGGAGGAGTTTTGCCGCAGCCATCCCTCGGATCTGTCGCCTCTGGAGCAACCGAGCGGCATAAGTTCGATAGAGTATGCAAACAACAATATCGCCAAAGCGATGAAGGACGGCAGCTATCGCTTCGAGCACATGCACCGTCGCAAGGACGGAACCGACTTTCCCGCCGAGGTTCTGCTGAACCGCATGAAACTGGGGAACAGGACGGTTCTCCAGGCAGTGGTGCGCGACATCTCCGAACGAAAGCAGGCCGAAGAGGAATTGCGCCAAGCCAAGGAGGTAGCCGAAGCCGCTACGCACGCCAAGAGTGGGTTCCTCGCCAATATGAGCCATGAGATACGGACGCCCATGACAGCGATCCTGGGATATACCGACCTGATATGGGAATCGCTCGTTTGCTGCACCGTGTGCGCGAAGTACCGGGAATGCGAAACGCGCGCCGAAGTCAGGGAGAATGTGTTAACGATCCGCCGCAACGGCGAGCACCTGCTGACACTGATTAACGACATCCTGGATATTTCCCGGATCGAGGCCGGCAAGTTCACCATCGAGCAGCGGCCTTGCAGCATCCCGTCCGTAGTGGCGAATGTCGTCAGCATGATGCGTGTCCGCGCCGACGAGCGGGGCATCTCGCTGGAGGCGGAATACACCGGCCAACTGCCGGAAACCATCCTCACCGACCATGCCCGCCTCCGCCAGGGACTGATTAATCTGGTCGGAAACGCCGTCAAGTTCACCGAGACCGGCGGTGTGCGTCTGAACATCTCGTTCCTGCCCAAATGGCGCAATCCGCAGGACTCTCGCAGAGTCCGTTGGACTGCGAGCTCGCAGCCGGCGATCCGAATCGAGGTTGCGGATACGGGTATCGGAATCGCCCCTGACGACCTGAAGCGACTCTTCCAGCCGTTCGTTCAGGTTGATTCGTCCGCATCGCGTAAATATGAGGGCACCGGTCTGGGACTGGCGATTACCCACCATATCGTTGAGTTGATGGGTGGTGAACTGTCGGCCAAAAGCACCCCCGGCGAAGGCAGCACCTTCACGATAACAATTCCGACGGGTGACCTGAAGGGCGTCAGGATGCTCGACAGGCCTGACGAAGCCGTTGTCGCCTCCGGTCAATCCGCCGGCACGATCGACTCCTCGTCGAACTCACTGGTCGGTAAGCGCATCCTGCTGGCAGAGGACGGCGAGGACAACATGAGGCTTATCAGGGCGATCCTTTGCAAGGTCGGCGCAGAGGTCACAGCCGCCGAGAACGGACGCATTGCCGCTGACCTGGCTATGCGTGAACCGTTCGACGTGATACTGATGGATATGCAGATGCCGGTGATGGACGGCTACCAGGCTGCGAGCTATCTCCGCAGCCTGGGCTACGCCGGTCCCATTATC
>CAYUYD010000219.1:0-4845 GCA_964449105.1 uncultured Planctomycetaceae bacterium
TTCCCCGCGCGGTTGATTCTGTCCCTCACAGTGCCGGATTCCTCCAAGTCAAGTTTGTCAAAAAGCCTTAAAATCTTTTGAATGATCATGTCCTCAGCCTCGCAAGCCGGCTGGTCAGGGCTTCGAAACTCTCCAGTTCTTCATACGTGAAGTCGGATTTTACCCCGATTCCGGAACACTTTTCAAAAGAGTGCCGGAAAATGTCCCGTGCGCCTTCCAAAACAGCGAGTTCCCGGAGAAGAATTTCCGTTAAATCATTCATTCCAGCCTTATTCCCTGTTTCAAAGTTAGACGGACAAATGGGTCGGCGGCGTCTTTTGCAATGACAACATCAATCTTCTGCTCATCCATCTTTTCGAAAAACTGCCGTTTTATCTTTAGCTTATCAGAATATGTCAGCTTTCCGGAAAGAATCAGCAGGTCTATGTCGCCACCCTTTCGATTGTCGTCGGTACGCGATCCAAAAAGATAAACCGCCGCCTCGGGGTCGAGTGCATGAACCGCTTCTTCAATTGTCCGAATTTCAAGCTCTTTCAGGCGCATGATGATCGCCGAATTAATTGGAATAATCGGGGGCAGCCACTGATTAATTTTATCGGTGGCTGCCCCCGATTTCCCTCAGAATGTCGCGGTTTCAAATCGCCAGAATGCCTAATAGTTGCTCTATATCATACACTTGGAAAGTTACCAGAACCGGCATGCCTTCACCGATTTAGCTGACGATCCTATTTCTTAAACATAGACATCCCTCACTTTCTACGGAGGCGGCGGCGTAGAAGCCCTCAGGCCGCCAAGAACCTGCAGGATATGGATGGCCTCGGGCAAGCCGATTTTCCCGTCGCAGTCCACGTCAGCGCCGCAGGTCGGGTAATCTGTCCTTATGCCGCCGGGATTCATTCCCGCCATGACCTTCAAGATCAGGATCGCGTCGGCAAGGTTCGCCGCCCCGTCGCCGTCGACGTCCGCTTTCGTTTGAATCGCGGTTGGGTCAACGTACATATAGTCCCAATCCGTATAAGAACCTGCCGTTGTCCACACATTTGCATCGATTATTACCCTTTGCACGGCCGCAACCTGCGCAGGAAGTGAATACGAAAACACCTTGCTGTAATTTGTCCCGTCGTAACTGTAACGAAGGGTAATACACTGTCCGCTTCTTGTAATCTCATACCAGTATGGGTATTTGAGCCAGTCATTTGCAACCACATCGTTGGGAGCGCGCAGCGCATTGCTGGAAGCGGCAACCTGACCATTGATGGTGAGATCTGCCGCCAAGATGTTTGCGCCATACCACTGATCCGTGCCCCGCGAAATGCGCAGGTAATTGTTGCCGCCCTCGCCAAAGGCGATGTAGATGTTATTGTATTGAGCGCCCGTGCCCTGCCAGCGAATATTATAATTTGCCTTTGTTTTGAAGACCCAGTTGTCACCGTCAAAAGGACGGATCAAGGTGAGACTGGGGCTCCAGGTAGACACAACACCCAGCGAGCTCCCGCTGTAAGCCTGGGGGCCTTCCAGGTAGTACCTCAAATGGCCGAGATTATCAGAGAGCGAATACCGGCCTCGCCCGGTAACAACCTGCCACAATGGATCCAACACCGTCGCAGAAAAATCTTCCGTAAATCCTGTTGATGACGTTTGGACGTTCGCCGAACAACTATCGTTTGCTCCCCCATCTGACCCCGCACAGCTCCACGTCCAGGGCCCGCTGCCGGCGACCACGGTCGGAGTCCCGACACTACAGAGATTCGCGGTGGGCACTGACGTAAATGCCTGCCCGTTCGCTGTTCCGCAGGCGCCATTGATTGGAGTGGACGATTCGACAAATTTCCGGAAGTTCGTTCCATCGAGGTCGGCAAAATAGATTTCACCGCTCCTGTCAAAGCCTACCCTGGCCTCCATCATCGACGGAACATCATCCCTGGTGGCTATCAGTGCCCCGGTTTGGCCGTTATAGAGCTCATGGTTCATCCAACTTAATAAATTGCCGGACTTCGTGAAGCTGCAGACATTCTCTTCTTTTCCTCCCACTGACGAGGCGGTCAAATCCGTCCTCGTCCCGCCGGGAACGTCAATCACCACATAACGGGGGGTTTCCACCACATTCGGCTCACTAAGGCCATTAAAGGTGCTGTAGTAATAGAAAACCCTGCTGGAGTCGGCCTTCCAGACGAGCATATTCCACTCGCCCAGTACCGCATCCTGGACAATCGTCCGATTCGTGCCGTCTGCGTTCATCAGTACCAGACGGGATTGGTTTGTTGCGTAATAATCGTCTGAACGACTTTCTTCAACGATCATCAGCCGTTGACGGTCTGGTGACAATGAAAAATAAGTAAAGCGATAGGGCGATGCAGGCGTTGCCATTGTCACAATATTCGTCCCGTCAGGATCCATCCTTTTGAGAACTCCATCGCTCTTATCGATAAAGATTATCTTCCCACTGCCGTCAAAGGCCACGGAATCTTCTTCTACCGTTGGTGTCGCTAAACAGGTGGTGGTGTTGGCAACAATGTTGTAGAGACACGGGTTATATGCTCGGCCATTGTTCGGAACATCGTTCAGGAATTTAGTGTAAGCCAGCAGGGTCTGCTCGTTGTTCATATGGGCCAGCCCGGCCTGATTATTTTGAACTACCGTATCCATGGCCTGAGAGACCGGGTCGTAGAGAAACAGATTCATTCTCGAATCGGTAAAATTCATCATCGGAATCTTCTCGCCGGCGGTCATGAACATCCCATAGACATCGCCCCCCGCAAGTCCGTCTGCTGCCATTGAAAAGCCGGTATTGACGAGACCGAACAGCTTGCCGCTCACCGCCTGCCCGCCAAAACCGCCCATCTGATTGCCGGGATCATTGTTGATGATCATTTCCGAGCCGACCAGTGCGCCGGATTGGCTGACAAACTGGCCGCGTACGTCCATACATGTCCCTTCTCCGGCATCGCACGCCCAATCCTCGTTGGCGTCGTTGCGCATATCCATCCAGGAAATAAGGTAGTTTGTCCCATTGAAGGCGATAGAGGGCCCAAACTGCTGGCCGGGGGCTGTGCTGATACTGATTTTTCCTCCCGAAAGTGCGCCTGCCGGTGTTACAAATTGACCAAAGACATCCCAGTTGTTCGGGGATGTTGACACCTGGTCGGTCCACGCAACAAGGTAATTGCCCCCGGCAAAGGCCACGGTCAGCGGGTTGTCGTTGGGGTAACTGTTGTCTGCCTTCACGGTAATTTCCGTTCCTAATAATTCCCCTGAAGGGCTGATAATCCGCCCCTTCACCGCCTTGTTTGTGTCATTGTCACACCACACCACGAAGAAATTTGTCCCATCAAAGGCCACATTGTTTTCTGTCTGTTTGCCATGGTCCGTGCTAATTATGATCTCATTCCCCACGGTTCCTGACGTAGATACCAAGCGCCCATAGACAATGTCCTTATCGGTACCGGCATCCGTTTTGTAATACACAGTCATGTATTTCCCGCCACCGAACGCGACGCCGCCAATACCGCGACTGACGCTGAGAGGACCAAGGTCTATTACAAATGGCGTGTTCACAACGCCGGATTTACTGATTAAAACCCCGTAGAGCTGCCCACTATTGATCGCGTCGTCAAACCACACCATCAGGTAATTCGTGCCGTCAAAGGCAACAAGAGGCAAACCGCCGGTACGGCCGACAGAGATGCGGGAACCTACCAGCGCCCCTGACGGCGATACGAGTTGCGCGGTGATCTTGTTTCTTGCGGATGCGTCACCCTGAATTCCTACCAGGTAATTCGTCCCGTCAAAGGCTGCGCTTCCGGCAAATTCCTGCCCTGTGGTTGTCGCAATGGGATAGCCGCCGGAGCCGGCCGCCGTTTGCGTAACAGTGAAGGTCTGACCGCCGATGGTGATGGTCCCGGTGCGGGCGTCGCCGGCATTGGCGTCCACCGTATAGGAAACAACTCCGTTTCCGGTTCCGGAAGAACTGGAAGTGATGTGAATCCATGAGGCGTTGCTGACCGCCTGCCAGGCAACCCCATCAGGCGCGACAACATTGACGCTCCCCGTTCCGGCGGCGGTGAAGGTCTGACCGGTCGCCGAAAGCGTCAGAGCGACGCCGGTGATGCGCCCTTGGTGGACGCCGCCGGCATGGGTGGGGAAAATCCTGCTGTTGAAGGTATAGCCGTCCTTCGTCGCCGTCACCGTAACGGTGTCGCCATCATCCACATCACGGACGATGTACCGACCATCGGCGCCAGTGGCTGTCAGGCCTGAACAGGCATCGTCATAGCAGATTGTATACGAAATTTCTGAATGATTCGCGCTCGCCGCCGTGACGATCGCTCCTGGCAGCGTGTTGAGCATCTGATCCACCGTGCGAGAGCGGATGATCCCCTTGCCAGAGGCAACGTTCCAGCCGCCGGAAGCCACGGAATCCGACAACTTTGTCGTTGGAAAAAGGTTGTATTCCCCGAGGTTGGGGTAGTCCGACCCAAAACGCATCTGCCCGGTATAGCTCGGGGCAAGGGCCGGGCTCGCCTGCGGCTTGCTGAGCTTTAGTTGAAAGTCTGTCACGACAGGCACGCTCAGGTACCAGGAACCATCGTCGTTCGAGACGGTGGCATTGACCGGCGACGCGCCGATCTGCTCGATCGTCGCCCCTTTGATGCCGACCAACGGGTAGGTGGTGGTATTCATGATGAATCCGCCGATAGCGACCCGGCCTGCAACAGCATTCCCGAAAACACGGCCTTGGCTCATAGCACCGTCATGGGTGATGAATGTCCGGGATGAGGGGAAGGTGTAGTTGGACTGAGAGGCCGACACGGTGACCGTATCCCCTTCCGCTACGTCGAGAACATT
>CAYUYD010000220.1:0-4838 GCA_964449105.1 uncultured Planctomycetaceae bacterium
AGCCGCCAAAATCGCGGCTGCCCTTGTAAAAGGTCCTTATGCCGAAATGGAGAAACAATCCAAATTCCCAATCCTGGAATTCAAGTTGCCGCGCAGTCGGATAATGGCGGCCCATGCTTGTGTCCTGCGTCATTGTGTTTGCCTTCCCGCCAGGCTCCTGGCTTCTCAATCCGTTCACTTTACAGGCTCGGCTACCAGCGAGCCACCTTGTTCTATGTAACGGGCCAGTTGGTCGGCCTGGGCGTCGTCCACGCACGCGGTGTTGCCCGCCGGCGCCGAGGGGGTATTGTAGGGACGCCGCCGAGCGAATCAAGGCCGCAGGTTAACACTGGTTCATAGATTGGTGGCAACTGCGTCGGCGGGACGATATACTTAACCGAATAATGCCGGGCGAATTGATTGAAAACTGCGACCCGCCGGAGGTGGGCTTCGAGACGTTCTCTCCGCTCAATCGGGTCTTCAAGCGGGCGCTGGTCAACCCGTTGGCGAATTATCTGCCCGCGGGCCTGACCAAGGCGATACTGCGCTTCGGAAAGAGCGAACTCGCCGAGGCGAACTGGTCCGACCCGGGGGGATGGCGAAGCATGGCCATCAGTTACAACGGCCGGTGCGGGCAGGTGGCAGATAAGATCATGGTCAAGGCAGGGACGGTCCCGACGGCGCTTCGCAACCGCAAGCGTCTGGCGGTGCACCTTCTGACCGACCTTATCGACACCAGCGAATCCGAAGACGTCCACGTCCTGTGCCTCGGAGCCGGACCGGGGCAGATTATCACCGAGGCAATGACCAAAGCGAAAACCGCTTCTCACGCGACGCTTGTCGATCTCAATTCCGACTCGTTCGAGTTCGGGCGGCAACTGGCGGCCCGGCGCGGGCTGGCGGACCGCGTCCGCTTCATTCAGGCCGACGTCAGCGACCTGCACGAATACCTCCACGAGAAGCCCCATATAGTCAAGATGCTCGGCATCTGCGAATACCTCGACGACGAGCAGATTGTTACTATCGCCCGCGCTGCGGCGGATGTCATGCCGGACGGCGCGCCGATCGTTTTCAATTCCATTTCCAAATCCCACGGTACGGACCGATTCTTCCGTCGCGTCTTCGGTCTGCACATGAATCACCGCAGTCCCGGCGAATTGGCCGGACTGATGCGGCAGGCGGGGTTCGGAAATTTCCTTGCACACCGTGAACCCCTCGGCGTCTATCATGTAATAATCGGAGCACGGGTGGCACGGTCAAGCCGAACGAAGTGAGGTTTGGCCGTGGTTGAAGCCCACGGCCAAATTTCCGCTTCGCTCCAACTTGACCGTGCCACCCGGCAAATAAACAGTAACAGCAAACAACAGGCGAACCGACGCAATGGCCGATATTTACATACCATGGGGCGACGACCCGGCTGCCGGCAACAAGCAGGAAGGTATGCTGACAGTTTCGCTGCCGGCGGACTGGACGGTTCAGCAGGTCGCCGCGCCCGCCATTCCGTCGGCAGATGACGACTGGCCTGAACGACTCGCCGCAGCCCTGGTCAGGCCGGAAGGAACGCCCCCGCTGGAAAAACTCCTCGCCGCCAGGCGCAACGCCCGCGTCGTCGTCATTGTCGAAGACCTCACTCGCCACAGCCCGCTGCCGATTATCCTCGAAGCGGTCTTCCGCGAATTTCACCACGCGAACATTCCCGACGAGAACATTGAGATATTCTTCGCCACGGGCATGCACCCGCCGCTGACGCCCGAAGAGGCTGCCACGAAGATCGGCGCGGGCCTGGCCGGCAAGATCGCCTGGCGCTGCAACCCGTGGCGCGACCGCGACGCCTACATCAACCTCGGCCCCGTTCGCGCCGGCGGCGCAACTATCGACCTGCTGGTGGACCGGGGCGTCGTCAGTGCGGACCTGCGGATCGTTATTACGTCGGTCAGCCCGCACCTTCAGGCGGGTTTCGGCGGGGGATATAAGATGTTCGTTCCCGGCTGCGCCCATCTGGAGACCATTCGCCGGCTGCACCTTTTGTCCGTGCCGCGCCGGCATAGCCGGCAGGTCGGTCAGCCGGCCAGGCAGAATCGGATGCGACGCCTGATAGACGCAGCCGGTCAGGCAGTCGATTCCGCCGGTGGGAAGTCCTTCGGAGTGCAGTATATCCTCGACGCCGCCGACCGACCTGCCGTCGTCGCCGTCGGAGACGTTACCGCCTGCCAGAGGATGCTCGCCAAGCACTGCGCTACCGGCTGCGGCGTCATACTCGATGCGCCCGCCGACGTGGTTATCGTCAACGCCTGGCCTCGCGATTTCGACCTCTGGCAGGCGTTCAAAGCCGTCGCCAACACCTGCTGGGCCGCGAGGGACAAAGGCGTAATCATCTGCCTGGCGCGCTGCCCCGGCGGGGTGAACATGCCCACACCTTCGCTGCCTATAAGCCCTAAATGGGTCCGCCGACTCGTTCGCCTGTTTGGAGCCAACGCCCTGGCGTCGCTGATGACCCGGCTGGTCCCTGCGCTCAGCGGGGATGCCGCCTTCTTTGTCCGGCTGGCGCTGCAAATCCTCCAGCGAAACGCCGTTATCATGGTTTCGCCGGCGCTGGCCGGCGCTGACCGGAAGATGCCGGGCCTGCCCGTCTATTCCGACCCTGCCGACGCCTTCGCCGCAGCGGACGCCGAACTCGGAAGCGGGCCCAAACGCGTCGTCGTCTTCCCCGCCGGCGGCGTCAGTTACCCGATCCTGCGGAAATAATGATGTTCCCATTGCGGATTGGAGCTTTTTCCCGGTCTCACAGTCTTCCGGTATTTTTTTCCAGGACTTTTATCAACGCCTGCGCGCCGTCGCGCCCGCCGCCGGCAAGGGATTCATTATTTTCGCCTCTTCGGGTTTTAAAATTGACCAGTTTGAGACCAGTCAGCGTTCCCCGCTTACGAACAGGCGCATGGCGGCCTGTCGGCTGCATTTCTGATATTTAGCGTAGGCATTGGCGGCATTTTGCCTTGTTGTCTCGTGCGGGTCGCCATCGGACCAACTGCGAATGATTGCATCGAGCGTATAGGCCTCCGGTGCCATCAGTCCTGCGGTGGTAATGAGAGGTTTGCACTTGGCATTGCGCAGCGGGGCGACGAAATAGGAGTGACTCTTGCACGCCAGCACGACGGCGCAGGCTGGATTGGGCGCACCGCGATTTTCGGGAAACTCCGACAGACGAACGTCCATCAGGCCGTTGTGCCCGACGAAGCAGACCATGTCCGAATATCCGCCCGCCTGAAGACTAACCTGCCCGTCGGAACCGACGACCTCGGTAATTTTCAGGCCGGCAGCGGCGTCGAAGAAATCCGACAGCGCCGTTTTCATACAGGCCCCGTCGTAGGCGTCGGCTACGACGTACACTGCCGGGCCGGCGCCTCTGCTGCGGAAGACGCACCGCTCGAGAATCCCGGCATTTGTCGGCTTGGTGAATCCGCCAAGCCCCTCCCAGTGCGGTGAGCGGGCAAGGAATGTTTTCGTGCCGTACATCGCGCCCCAATAGAGGTTGTTTCGCGGGTCCTGGCCGTTGCCCAGGTTCGCCGGGACAGGAACGATGCCCTGATTTCGGTTGTCGCACAAGGCGACGAAGACGTGAACGACCTTGAAGTCTCGCGGGCGTTTGCCGGCAGGTTGCCCGGCCGCTGCCGACGGGGCGATCGGGACGACCCCGGCGGCTGGGCCGGCCAGATGCGTCGAAATGAACTTATCCAGGCCGTTTTTATAGGTCAGTCCCGAAACTATAAACCCGTCATTATGCGAGCCGGTGATCTCCAAAAACTCCTTAGGCCCACCGGCTGCGTCGAAAATCGCCTGGCCGTGAGCGAAGGGGATCATATCATCATCCCGGCTGTGGACGACAAGGACCGGACAGGCCGCTTGCGAGACGCCTTCGGTCGCGTTGAATTGATAACACGACAGCAGCCTCAGCAGCGCGCACGGAAGGAAAGGGTAAATATCGGAGCCGATTTCCGGGATGGATTTGAATGTCGATTCGACGATAAGCGCCCCGGGTTTGTGCTTTCCAGCGAGGTGAACGGCCACCGCCCCGCCAAGTGACCGGCCCGATATGATGATTTTTTCGGGGTCCGTGTTCCGCTGCTCGACGAGGTATTTCCACGCGGCATCGGCGTCCAGGTATATGCCGTCCTCGCTGGGTTTGCCTTCGCTCCGCCCATAGCCGCGATAGTCGATAATCAGCGTGTTCAGACCCAGGCTGTGGAATATATGGAGCGAATCCAGGCGATGCGAGATATTTCCGCCGTTACCGTGGAAGAAAAGGATCGTACCTCTGGGATTGTCGGCAGGGACGAACCATCCGGTGATTTTCACGCCGTCGCCGGAGCGGATTTCAACCGGTTCGAACGACAGGCCGATGTCGTCGGGCGTCGCCTCGATTTCGCGGCTGGGGAAGAACACGAAGCGGGACTGGAAGAGATAGAGGATGATTGTGAAGCCCGCGATGGCGAGGAAAACTATACGAACAAGCGACCAGAGCAATTTTCGAATCCTCCGCGCGGGTTTCTTTCGGTCGGTTCTCGGCTGGTTGTCGCTGTCAGGCAAAGGTCTTACCCGTTCGATTGTAAAGATGCTGCGTCAAATTTCATCCAGGCCGGTGAACTCTTCCGGATTGGCTTGGGATACGGCGCGCAGAATATCACCGGCGATTTGAATCACGCCTTCGGCCTCTTCGCCGGTTGCGTGCTGCCCGACGCTATAATCCCCGACGTTCCTCGCCTCCAAAAGTTGTGAATACTTCCGTCCCAGTTCCACGGGCCATCGTCCAGGTTTGACCAGGTCGCGATGAACCGCCGCTTCAACTGCGAAATGTTTCCTGA
>CAYUYD010000221.1:0-4836 GCA_964449105.1 uncultured Planctomycetaceae bacterium
CGCCATCCGTCTGGCGCTGGAAGAGGCGCTGATAAACGCCATCAAGCACGGCAACAAGTTCGACCGCACCAGGAAAGTTACAATATCAGCCGACGTCGGGGCTGAACGGACGACCATAACCGTATGCGACGACGGCGCCGGGTTCGATCCTGCCGCCGTACCCGACCCCACTGCCGATGAAAATCTCGAAAAGCCCTGCGGCAGGGGTATTATGCTGATGAAGGCCTACATGGACGAAGTGTCCTACAACGACCGCGGAAACGAGGTCCGCATGGCCAAACGCAGATGCTCGGGACTGCCTCACCCCGCCGGGCGACATTGAAGGAGGCGTTTGATGACACACTCGTCTCACAACAAACCGTTTCGGATGAATGTAACCCAGCGCGACAACGCCGTCGTCCTTGCCATCGTCGGCTCGGTCTCCATGACCAATGCCGACCGGCTCCAGGGAAAACTGGAAGAACTCGCCGCCAGGCGGGTCTCCGTTATTGTCCTGGACCTGAAGAAGATGGATTTTATCTGCTCGGTCGGGCTTGGCGCGATAATCGTCGGGTACCTCAAGTGCCGACATCACGCCGGGCAGGTCCGCCTGGTCTCGCCCGTCCCTGCCGTCCGCGAACTGCTGGAAACGACCTGCCTGACCAAACTATTCGACATCTACGACAGCGTTGAAGAAGCGCTGTCCTAAAGCCGGCAGATGATCGCAGCGAATCTGCCGGAAAGGAATGTTTATTCCAGTTCCCTTGCCGTTTCCAGCAGGGTGGCGACCTTCTGCTCGTCCGCCAGGCGGTCCAGGCCGAAGGCGATACACGTCGAGTCGAAACTCGCCAGTCGGCGGTACAACCGTACCAACTCGGCGGCGGATTGCTGCTGCACCCACGCCGGCCAGAGCCGAAGCGTGTAAGGCACCGGACAGTGATCTCGCAGGATTTCGGGGGTAATGTATTCGTCAACGCTGGGGTCGAAGGTTTCGATCTTCAAGTCCGCCAGGAAAGGCAGGTGCTCCTGTCGAAGCAATTCGCTGTGCAGTGTGCGTGCGGTGGCATGCATACCCTCGTACATCATCTCCCAGTATGGCGCGACGAATTCGGCGAACATCTTCGGCGGAAACATCCCCGCGAAATCGTCGCCTATCCACACCCCATACGGGTCTGTCGTGCGGCCCTGATGTTCCTTTAAGATACGGGTGTAATTCAGCGCGCTTCGGACGCAGAACTCCAGCAGTCGGTGCGCCCTGGCAGGGTCGTCGTAAGGCAGCATGAGGAAATCCTGCCCCATCAGCAGCACCGCGGTGGTAACGGGACCTTCGTAGTCGTGCCCGATGTTTTCGCTCGCGTCGGGCCGGCGCTGCTTTAACCGTCGGGCCGCCTCCAGTCGCTGCGGGACGATACCGGCGGAAAGGTAATCCTCCGGCTCCTTCAGATGGTCGATGTCTTCAGGCCTGTTTATGCACGGACGGATGCCCGGTTCGGGCGCGTCGGGCTTGAAGGTGATTTCAGCGCCGAGCGTGGAGACGTGATTATAGGCGAAACCCGCCAGGCAGGGTCGCGGCGGGTTCACGCCAAGGCGCTCTGCCAGGGGCACAACGGCGTCGTACGCCTGACAGATGGCCTCCGCGTCGTAGTGCAGAGCGGCTTGAGAAACCTGCCCTGCCTCCGCCAACAGCGAATCCGCAAAAGAGAAACCGTATGGCTGACTCGTGTGCGTCTTACTCATGTTGCGCTTTGCTCCCGCCCAAGAAAAGTAGCCGAACGGCAAGCCGACTTCCGGCATCGGCTTGCCGTTCGGCGTTATACCTGCGGCCCGACAAGATGGCAAATCAGTCCACGTTCATACTGTTGATATAATCCTCCAGCGCCTTGCGGAGGGTTTCGACCTTTTCCCTGGCCGAGATTAACTGCTCCTGGAGTTGTTCGATTTTCGTCTCGACCTCAAGCACCTTTTCCGCGAACCGCTTGTATCCGATGCTGGAGCGGTCCCCAAAAGCGCTCATATTCGAGCGGGCGCGCTGCTGGTCGTTGTTGAGTGCGGCTAGTTGCTGCCCGATCTCGCCGACCTGCCGCTGAGCTTCCGTCAGGGCGTTCTTTCGCTTAATCGCCTCGGCGATTGCTTCGCGGACCTTCGGCGGAATCTCCCCGCTGGTGGTGTACCACGTCAGGGTCCCGATGTCGGTCGGAAGGATCGCCACTGCCTGGCTGGTTACCTGCTCTTCGCGGACCTCGAACTTCCCGGTCTTCTCGGCGGGGACGTCCGTCTCGAAACGATAGACCGACGGCGTCTTTTCCGCCGGCTCGGCAGGGCTGACCAACTTCCGCTCCGGCCGGAGGGGATGCTCGATTACCATCGTCCGCTTCGCATCGGCCTTGTTGTTTATCACGTAGGCCTGCGTGTATTCGTACTTGCGCGTAACGTTCACTATGCCGCGGACGATTTTTGCCGAGGTAATCTTCGAGGTGGAACTTTCCGTCGGGTCCACAGTTACCTTCAGGTCGATGGCGTAACTGAGCAGCCGCTTGTCCTTGTCCGAAAGGTTTCCGATTTGTGCATCGCCTGCGTAGGTCCCGCCGTCGAAGACGGTTATGGGTCCCGCCAGCAGGCTCAAGCCGGTGTCGTTTGTCATCCAAAGCCCGTTGAGCGGGTGCTTCGCCATGACCGATGCGTTGTAGATGCTGACCTTCCTGCCGGAGACGTCCTGGTTGATGATGGGCAGCATTGCCGATTTCCGCCGAGGAAGCGTTACGGGCGTCTTGATGCGATAACTGAACAACTCGCCGACCGCCCCGGCCGCTGCCACCGAACTTACGCCTCGACGGATGTCGTTGTCCTGCCAGGCATCGCCAGGGGCCCTGGCGAGCTTTGCCTCGGCGCCGGCCTCCCCCCTATCGGCCATCCGCCGCCCCATGGCCTTCGCTTCCGCTCGCATTGGGCTGGGCGCCGCCGCCGGCTTCAGGTCGAGCATCTCCTTGTCCGCTTCGATGCCTTCTTCGTATGCCTGCGGGCGGAGGGAGGCGGACAACTCCGGCACGACCACCGGGCGCAGCAGGTACAGCGGCGTATAGAGGTCCTGGATGAACGAGATAGGCTGGCCCGAAACGAGCGTTAAATCCACCTTCTCCCAGTCGAAGTCCGACGTGTTCTCCACTATTGCCCAGCCCTGCATGAAGGCCTTATCCTTCTTGTCCCCGCCCAGCACGAGGCGGTAAGAGGTCTTCCAGATCGGGGCCTCGTTGATGTACCCGATGCGGACGGGGCGCTTGCCCTGTCCGGTGAAGTTAATCTTTACCGGTTTGCTGTCGGCGTCGCGGCTTTCGACCAGAAGGGCGAGCGCCTTGTTCAGTTCGGAGTTGAGTTTCTCATCCGCCAGCGTCAGGGCGGAGACCGATTCCAGCGGTATGGCCTTGATGCCGGCGTCGGTCAGCAGGTTCAGGATTTCCTCCCTGACGAGCGTGTTGGAGGGCAGGATGTGTTTTGTCCTGGTCTCGACGCCGAGGATTTTTCCGGTGATCTTTTCCGGCGCGGATATAACGACCTGTGCGCCGCGAATCTGCCTGAGCAGTTGCCCCAGCGTCGGGTCGCCTGATATGTCGATACCGAAACTCTTCAGCGCCCTGCCGACCGGGTCGAGCGAGGCGTAACTGACGCCGGTAACGCTGCCCTTTCCGTCGCTGAGGTCCATCAGGACCATCGACTTGAGGATGTCGTTAATCTGCCCGACCTTGAATTTCAGCAGGACTTCGGCGTCGCCGGACACCTCGCCGTTGTGCTCGAAATAGGCAACGCCGCTGCTGAAGGACGTTACTTTTGTGACCGGCACGGTGGTTTCCTCTGCCGCCCAGGCCGGAGCAGCCAACGCCATGCAGACTACAATCGCCAGTAATAGTGTTGTGGTTTTCATCTTCGGTGCTCCTTATAAAGGGCCGTTCTTCCGGCGGTCGGGATGACCGCCCTTACCTTATTGACGCACAAATCCCACAAAAGTTCCCAGAGAATGCGAAATGGACCCAAAGCCGACGGATGGCTATCCGTCGGCTTTACTTCAAAAGTGCTTTTTCGACCTTCATCAGCGCCGCGACGGTGTCGTTGATTTCTTCGTCGGTCCAGTTTTCGTGAATGTGGATGCGGAAGTCTCGCGCCAGGACTTTTTCGCAGTTGGGCAGATCGACGGGTTCGGCTGGGCCGGTAAACGGGTATCCGCTGCCGCCGTAGGTGTTCCGATTGCGGAACCAGAGATGCTCTGCCGGGATGTGGCGGTACGAAGCCGAGGACGGGATACCCTCGGCTGCAAGGGCCTCGGCGAATGTGTCCTTATCGACTGTGAGTTTGGCGGCATCGACCGTCATCCGCATGTACCAGTAACTTGCCTTGGCGTCGGGGATTATCCGTCCGAGCGAGACGGCTTGGAGGGATTTTATCCCGTCGGCGACAGCGCCGGCCACCGCCTGTCGGCGTTCGACGATCCAGGGTAGTTTTTTCAGTTGGACCCGCGCGATGGCGGCTGACAGTTCGTCCGTGTTGAGGTTCAGCCCGAGGCGGACGTTGGAGGACTCTTTCGTCCCGAAGGGCTTTCCGCGGTCCATAAACCGCCGGGCCTTCCAGAACAGGTCCTCGTTTCGCGTGAAGAATATCCCGCCCTGTCCGCCGCTGGCGAAGTGTTTTCCGAACATTGTGCTGAAAGCGGCGATGTCGCCGTGAGTTCCGACGGGTCGGCCATGATATGTCGCTCCGTGCGCCTGTGCGGCGTCCTCGACGACGGCCAGGCCTTTCTTGCGGGCGATTTCCATTATGGGGTCCATATCGACCGGTTCGCCCATTATCTGTGCGACGACGATTGCCCGC
>CAYUYD010000222.1:0-4805 GCA_964449105.1 uncultured Planctomycetaceae bacterium
GCACGGCGCGCCTCCTTGATCTGTCGGTCCAGCTCTTTTATTTCACGTTCCAGACCCACTTTCAGATCATCGGCCCAGCCATCGAGCTTTTCCGCTTCGGCCTCGAAAAAGCGGGCATTGCGCTCGGAAATCTCTTTTTGAATATTGGACTGGCGCTGTCGGGTAAAGTCAGTTAAAATTTCGATATGGGATGGCTCTGATACATAACCTGTAACTTGACCAGGTATGCTGAGGAGGCGAACGGCAGTTTCTTCATCCAGCATACGACCTTGGTCGGTCATGGCTGTCACGATAAGGTGATCTTCCGCTTGATCGAGAGATTCGATAGTGAAAATCGACGTCGTCAACCAACCGGCCTGGCCAATAAATGATTCCAATACGGAGACCTTGCCGTCATGTGTAGCATAGTCGAAGGCAATTTCGGCGGGTTTTAAATCCCGGCTTTTTGCCCGGTCCAGCAGCGCCTCGGCAAGGGGGTGGTTACGACGATAGAGATGGGCTTCTCCGGAGCGTCGTGGTAGTTCATAGAGACCTAACGGTATTTGATCTGTTTTCCCAGGAAAGGGCGGGGTTTTCAGTCTAAAGGCCCCATCGTCCAGAAACTCGGCATGGCCGTTCAGCTCATGCCGGGTGAGCTGCATGAGCAGACGCTCGAAACGATTAAGGCAAGCCTTGGATGCCTCGTCGCGGATTCTGAGTTTTTCTCTTACCTCATCATCAAAGTTTTCCAGCAACTCCCGGCGCGTGTGGGTCATGGCCTCGTTGATTTCCAAGCTGAGTTCGAGCTGAAGCTGGTCGAAAGCGCTTTGAATATCCTCGGGTTTGCGGCAGCGCTGATAGATGGAAGCAATGCGCTTTTCGAAATCCACGCCGGACTCTATGGCGCCGAGTACCTCATCACTGGCGCCGAACACCCCTTCGAAGAGCTTGAATTTTTCAGACAGAAGCTGAAATACCCGCAGATCGGCTGCGTTTTTACGATTGAGGAAGTTGACCACTACCACATCGTGTTGCTGGCCGTAACGGTGGCAGCGTCCGATGCGTTGCTCGACGCGTTGAGGGTTCCAGGGCAGGTCGTAGTTCACGACGAGGGAGCTGAACTGGAGGTTGATGCCTTCGGCGCCGGCTTCGGTGGCGATCATGATGCGGCCCTGCTCACGGAAGTAATCCACCAGCGCCGAACGCATGTCGGCGGTTCGTGACCCGCTGACGCGGTCTGTACCACGGTGGTGGGCAAGCCAGTCGGTGTAAATCTTTTTGGAGCATTCGTCTGAGTTGGAGCCATTGAACAGGACAATGCCTTCGGAAAAAGGACTGTCTGCAAGCAGGCGCAACAGGTAACTCTGGGTACGGCGCGATTCGGTGAAAATGACGGCTTTTTGCGCAGCTCCGATCTCGGTCGCCTTGGCAAAGGCGATTTCCAACGCCTGCAATAGTGACTTTCCTTTGGCATTGTGTTTGATAGATGTGGCAAGCCGGGCAAACGCATCGAGGTCTGCTATTTCCTTCTCGATGGCTTCACGATCTTCTTGGGAAAGGGGCTGAACGGGTTCATCTTCGCTCCACTCATCGGCAGTTTCTTCTAATGCTTCATAATCCTGCTCAAGCTCCTCTTCGAGCGATTCGGGAGACTCCTCAGTGCGGAGCTTGGCTTTCAGCCGATTAGATATTGAAATTAAGGCGCCTGCAATGGCAAAGGTGGAGGAGGCCAGAAGTTTGCGCAGGACCAGTGTCATCAGGGAGCGCTGGCTTGCCGGCAGGGCTTGCAAGTTGTCGCGTTGCAAATATTCCGAAACCAGGTGGTAGAGTTGGTCTTCACTTTCTTCCGGTGTAAACTCTTGGACCAGCGGTAAACGCTTGGTGAATTTGATATACGGTAGCACCTGGCGTCGCAGAGTGCGATGACATACAGGCCTGAGCCGTGCCTTGAGAGTTTGGAACACCTGCTCTTGATTGAGGTTGGCGAACTGTTCACGGAAACTCTTCAGGTCTCCGAAAGTGTGTTCGTCAATGAAGCTAACCAGGCCAAACAGCTCCAGCAGTGAATTCTGCAGAGGCGTGGCCGTAAGCAGTAGTTTGTCTTTACCGGCAAGGGCCAGCTTGAGCGTGTTGGCAATAACATTGGATGGTTTATAGACGTTGCGCAGGCGGTGCGCCTCGTCAATGACCACCAGATCCCAGGGGATGGCCTGGACGTCGGTCGCTTTGTTCCTGGCAAAATGGTATGAGCAGATGATGATCTCCGACGCCTCGAAGGGACGGAATCGGCCCTGTTTCACAGCGTCATTGTAAGATTTGGACTCCAGCAGGCGGCAAGGCAAGAAGAATTTGTCAGTCAGCTCCTGATACCACTGCTTGCGTAAATGGGATGGTGTAATGACAAGAATGCGCCGCCTATGTTCGGCCCACTTTTGCGAAAGCACAAGGCCAGCTTCGATGGTTTTACCCAGCCCCACTTCGTCGGCCAGCAACGCGCCCTTGGAGAGCGGCGATTTGAACGCAAAGAGTGCGGCATCGATCTGATGAGGATTAAGATCAACCTGTGCATCGACGAGAGCGGCAGTAATTTTCTCTGTGCTGTCCGGAGGAAATCGGCGGGTCAGCTCGTAAGCTATATATTTTGCCTGATAGTCAGTGAGCGTCAAAGGTTCAGCTTACCTCTTTAACCACTGTTTCGCAAAATGCGATGATCTACTCCTACACAATTAAATATTTGTGAGCATATCAGATTTAAAGTTGGATTTCCAATTATATACATTAGATTCCCAAGAATAAACTGCCAATTTTTAACCAATTTCTACTCGTAATAAATGAACGCAAGCGACGAGTTGTCATGTAGACTTGGAAGGACGGATCAACCGGATGAACCGGGTTTTATCATTTTCCCCGGGCAGGATCTGCAACGATCCATCCATATCCATCAGACTAAGCCGGCCGTTCCAGGCCTTTGACGATCTGGGAACGGATGAGTCTGGGCAGCATCAGGTGATGATGCGGGCAGATGGAACGGGGGTTCTGGTAGACGCCGGCGGTGAAGGCCACCAGATAGTTCCGGATTGCCTCGAAGCGCACCACCTCATCCACGAATCCCTTCTTCGCACAGTAGACCGGCTGCGAGGTTTCGCGGTAATGCTCGACCATTTCGTTCATCTTGTCGATCACCGGACCCAGCGGCTTGCCGGCGTCCTTCTCCTTGACCAGCCGCCTGGCATAACTGGCCGCCGCCGCCGTTTCTCCGTGCATGACGTAAATCTCCGTCGCCGGAGTCCCCAGGGTAAAGGCATCGTTGTTATTGGCCGTCGGACCGCCCATGACATAATGGGCCGCCGCCGTCCCCTTCCGCAGGACGACCAGCATCATGGGAAGTTCCGTCTGCTCGATCGAGTAGATCAAAGACTGCCCCAGGCCGAGAAGCTCCGCCTTCTCCGCCGTATCCCCCACATCGATCCCGGAGGTGTCCTGAAACCAGATGATGGGAATCCGGTCGCGGCCGCACTGGGTGACGAACTCGTTCATCTTGATCAGACCCTGGCGGTAGAGCTTTCCCCCCACCCCCGAATAGGCATTGGTGTACTCCGGATAGTTCGGCAGCAAACCCTGACGGTTCCCGATAACCGCCATGAGAAACCCGTCGATCTTTACCAGACCCGTATAGACCTCCGGACCGAAATCGGGACGAAACTCGAGATGCTCCGAGTTGTCCACCAAACGGGCCAGGACATTGTCAAAATCGTAGACCGCCTTTTGATTCATGGGAACGATAAAAGGAATCTCCGCCGGGGAATACTTCGGCTCGGCGGGTTCGGCCACCCGGAAAAACCGGGGATGGTAGGCGGGCATCCCCGCCATGTATTCCTTCAGGGCGTCGAGCACCTGCGTCTCCGTATCGAAGACCGCCCGGAAGAAACCGGTCTCATCGTAATGGATCTTCACGCTTCCCGGGGGAACCGCCTTGAAATGCCGCGTCGCCTCGATCAGCTCCTCCGCACCCGCTTCATCAAAGGACCCCTTGGGGCTCATCCCGCTGACGATTCCGCCGCCGCCCACCGCGATATTGGCGTTCTTATGGGCCAGAAGGATCGTCGGGCTGATCCCCTGATACCCGCCGCCGGCCGGATTCGTCCCGTAAATCCCCGCCATGACGGGAATCCCCATCTGCTCCAGCTCGGCATGGCGGAAAAAACATGTCCCCTGGCCCCGCCGGTTGGCATAGACCTTCTCCTGCTCCGGCAACTTCACCCCGGAACAGTTCACCAGCCATACCAGAGGCAGGTTCATGATCTTGGCGATATCCGTCACCCGGAGGTTGTTGTCCGCCTGCCCTGCAATCCACGCCCCGGCGATCCACTTGTTGTTGAAACCGATCAGGACGCACCATTTTCCGCCGATCCGGGCGAGGCCGTCCACAACGCCGGTGCTGCCCGATTCCTCGCTCTCCGGGTCGAAGAGCGTGTGCAGCGGACAGAAGGTCCCCGGATCGACCAGATACTCAATCCGCTCCCAGACCGTCATCTCACCCCGCTTGTGGACCACCTCGACAGGGATGCCCACATTCCTGATCCGCTCCGCTTCGGCCGCCGCCGCCGCCATGACCTCTTCGATCTGCGCGATATTCTCCTTCATCCGCTCTCTCTGGGCGGGCCGCAAAGGCTTGCCCAGATCATCCATCTTCTCAAAATAAGGTCTCATATCGATTCCTTTCCTGAAAAATTATTTCCTGCTGGTTCCTGCCTGCGGCAGTTTATCTGTTCGCCTTGCGGATTCCCAACTGGTCCTGGGCGATGATGAACTTGCAGATGTTCGCC
>CAYUYD010000223.1:0-4802 GCA_964449105.1 uncultured Planctomycetaceae bacterium
CGGTGAAGATAATCACCGATGCGCGGAAGACCACGAATGCGATCATTCCGACGACAACCATTCCGACAACCCCGCCGGTCCATGCGTGTTGGCGCATCGTCTCGTTTCCGATGGCAGTGGCGATCAGGTGCCATCCGGCATATCCGACCAATCCTCCCGCCAGTGCGCCCATGATTCCGACGGCGTATTTCAGCATCGGCCAGGCCAGCGCGCCAAGCAGCGCCGCGCCGCCGAGGGCCATCAGTATCGGCGTATTCGGCGATCCGTTGGTAAAAAATGCCCGGCTGATATACGCCCCAATCAGTGCGCCGCCCCCGGCGCCGTTTATGACGACCATGGCCTTGAAGTACTTATACCCGTAGAACAGATACCATATCCCGATGGCGACAATGGCGGCGGCCTGGAGTGTGCTCAAAGTTTCCAGGCTGGTAATGAACTCTTCGCGGGTCGGCATGTTCAGGTTCAGCAGGCAGTCGAGTATCTTCATCAGCCCGCTGCCTGCCTGTTCAGGATATGTGGTCTGCGCCAGTATCATCCGTGCACCGTACTATTTCAGTCCATTCATCCGAGTCGCCGGCGGACCTCTGCCAGTTCGCTGCGGGCAAGTTCGACCTTGCTCGATTCACGCAGGAGCGGGATCGCCTGGTTCAGGTGATCCTCGGCCTTTTTGTCCTGATGTAAATATCGGCCATAGATAAGTCCGAGCATAAGCCTGATGTCGCCAAGATATTCGTAACTACCGTAGTGATTGAGGAACCGCTCGTAGGCGTCGGACGCCTGTGGGTACTGCCGGGCAGACATCAGGTAGTTGGCTACGTCCAGTTGCTGGTTCATCGGAAGGAGTGCGTCGTCGGTAATATGAGCGAGTTTGAGGTATCCATCGGCGGCGGCGGCGAAATCATGCCTGGCGTGGTCGGCGGAAATCTGCTTTCGCAGTTCCAGTTCCGCCGCCTCCGGTCCCGTGGGCGCTTCGGCTGCGATAGTCTGCGTGCTGACCCACCGCCGGGACGGTCCCGACGGAGTCCGACTGTCCGAAGGACTCTGCGAGAACGGATCGTACCCTCCGGCGACGGTCTGGGTGTAACTTCGCCGCCGGCGCCACGTGTTGACCAGGCTTAGCAGGTCGTATGGTTCCCTCGGAACGACTTTAATCGCCAGGAAACCGGCCGCCACGGCGATGCCAAAGATGTACCCGCTGGAGTGTGCCACATACGCTATGCCTCCGCCAGCCTGGCCGGTTATGCTGGGGGTTAGCGACATCCACAGGTTGACGACGAACTGAATCAGCAGGAACAGCAGGCTGGAGACCTCGAAAGGCATCAGTATATAGAAAAGTGGCACCAGCACCGTAACTCGCACGCGAGGGAAAAGAACCAGAAACGCGCCGGTTACAGCAGAAATGGCGCCCGACGCTCCCAGCACCGGAGCCGTTCCGGACAGCAGAACGTATCCGACGCCCGCGATGACTCCGCCAGCCAGGTAAAATGCAAGGTAGCCGACGTGCCCCAGACTGTCGTTGACCGCGTTTCCGAATACCCACAGGAAGATCATGTTTCCTATCAGGTGACACCACCCGCCGTGCATGAACATGCTGGAGAAAAACTGATATACTTCGGGTCGATCCGGTTGCAGCAGGTATGCCCTTACGCCGGGCGTATCGGATTTTGTGCCCTGGAGAATGATGAATACGAATACGTTGGCGGCTACCAGCGCGTAATTTATCCACGGCGTATGTTTGAGCCGTCTGTCGGTGCCGATTGGAATCATATTACTGTTCGCCTCGCTGGTCCTTCAACCCATTGTATATTTTGTGTAATGCGTTCGCCAGTCGGCTTTTTGTCATGTTGCAAGGTTTGTTGCGGAACGTTAGCATATTCGGCATCGAATATACAACATTGCTGGTACGGAAATATTTGGCTATGACACCTATTGCCGAACCGACTTCACAACGGGCTGACATTTCGGCGTACCTTGTGCCCGCGGACCTGCTGGGCGACGGGGAGATCATCATCCTGGCAATCAAGCCCAGCGGATGGTTCGTCCTGCTCGCATCGCTGCCGGTGCTGGTTTCGGCGTTGGTCGTTGCCGTGATCGCTTACGTCATGAATATCTATCGGAGCGAAACGCCGGCTGAAACCATTATATGTCTCTGTGCCGCCGTGGCGCTGGTCCGCGTGCTTGGAGCCTGCTGGCAGTGGCTGGGAAGGACCTACGTGCTGACCAATCATCGAATCGTAACGGTTCGCGGATTGGTGCGCGTCAGGACCTCCTCTGCGGTGCTGACTGACGTCCGTCAGGCCGTGCTTACCGAGGCGATTGGCGAAAGGCTCTTCGGTACGGGAAGCATCTACTGCCTGACCGCTTCGGAAAGCATCCCTGCCGTTGTCTGGAACACCGTTGACAAACCGGACCAGATGCACGAGATAGTTTTGGAGGCTGTCAATCGCTCACGGAAGTAGCAATCAGCGGTCTGACGCGAATACTCGCTCGGCGAAGAGGCGTTCGGTGAATCGGCTCTGGAAGATAACCACCAGGACGAACTTCTGTTCGGCTGATACCGGGTGGTTCCATGCAAGTTTGAACTGGTATGTCCGCGAGATGTTGTTCCAGTGCCGACGGTTGCTGCTGAAGTCTTCGACGCTCTCGTTCCAGACAGCCAGGCGGGCGCCCTTGGGGTCGGGGCTGTTGGGCTTGAATTGATACAACTCGAAGCGAAATTGACCAAAGGCCTTGTTGGCGTCGCCGTAGGCGTCAATGGCCTCGATGTGAACGCCAACGCCCCTGATGTCGCCTTTTTCGGAGAAAACCCTCATTCCGGTGAACGGATGGATACGAATCTGCTTCGGAAGCAGTGTGTCAATGGGTTCGGGTATGGTTTCCTCGATCGCAGGCGTGCGCCGTGGCCAGAACGAGAACGACCCGTTGCATCCGGTGGTCAGGACGGCTGAAAGAATCACAGCCGAAAAAACATGAAAGGCGCTTCTGATGTTCATAATTAGTAGTAGTCAGTAGCCTGTAATCAGTAGCCCGTTGTAATCATCGGCTGTCTTTACCCGCCGCGGCGGGCTGCTGACTACAGGCCACTTTAGCCCAAAGCGGGCGATGAGATTCGAACTCACGACATCCACGTTGGCAACGTGGCGCTCTACCGCTGAGCTACGCCCGCGAACTCAAAATGATAATAGCCGGACAGGCCTGACAGTCAAGAGATTTTGCCCCACACTGCAAAACGAAAAAATTGCAGGGATGCAGGGGATACAGGGGATTGTGTTCTTGAAAATAAAGAAAGAAAAAACAAAAAGTCGGTATCCCGTGCATCCCCTGCATCCCTGCTGGTCTTTTCTTGCCTTTGGGCCGACGAGTCTGAATAATCATCAACTATGATTCTCGCGGAAATAATACCGGAGGTGTTTTTTCGGGACTACTGTTCCGACCTGGTGCTTTGGTTGTTCGGTGCAGCCGGCATTGCGCTGCTGGTTTTCGGGGCGGATCGGCTCGTTACATCCGCCGCCAAACTCGCTGCCGCGATAGGCATGAGCAAGGTCATTATCGGCGCAACGATTGTCAGTCTGGGGACGACCTCGCCGGAGGCAGCCGTTTCGGTCAATGCCGCCTTTCAGGGCGACGGCGGAATGGCGCTGGGAAACGCCGTCGGATCGATTATATGCAATACTGCCCTGATCTTCGGCATGGGGTGCTGCCTGACGCGCCTGCCCAAGGACCGGTTCGTCCTGAACCGCCACGGCTGGCTTCAACTGGCGTCAGGGGCGCTGCTGACGGTAACGGCACTGGTCCTGTTGGTCGTTGGCGGGTCGATTGTTAATGTCGTAATCCCGCGGGTAGCGGGGATAGGGTTCCTTCTGCTGCTCGTGGGGTATATATATGTCTCCGTCCGCTGGGCGCGCCGACACCCGCAGATAGTCCCCCCGGAGGCCGGTGTCGAGATGAAATTCAATCACCACTCCGCGCGGATTGCGGGGAATCTGCTGGTTATGCTGGTGGGCCTGGCGCTCGTCGTCGGCGGGTCGGAGGTGCTGGTCGGCTCGGCCAAAGAGGTCTGCCGGAGATTCCAGGTCCCCGAAGCCGTCATAGCCGCGACCGTAGTGGCCTTCGGCACGTCCCTTCCTGAACTGGCCACCGCCATCGCCGCTATCATCAAAAAACACCCCGACCTGCTGGTCGGCAATATCATCGGCGCGAATATCCTTAACGTCTTGTTCGTAATCGGCGCATCGGCGACGGCTGTACCGCTGAAGGTCGAGCCGATATTCTTCTACTTCCTCCTGCCGGTGATGATGCTGGTGCTGATTATGTTCCGGCTATATATTTTCGCCGACGGAAAGACGTTTCGGCGCTGGCAGGGTGTGCCCCTGGTGGCAATATATATCGCATATGTCGCAGCCCTGGCGTTTTTCGGAACACGACTCGGATAAATGAAATAATACAGGAATTTGCCACAGAGGCGCAGAGAGACAGAGAGTAAAAAAAGAAAAAGATAATTTTTTTGTTCTCTGTTCTCTGCGTCCTCTGTGCCTGCCCCCAAGGGGGCTCTGTGGCCCATGAAGAAAATCACACCTAATCGAATAATCGCAGGCGACTGCATCAAAATCCTCTCAGACCTGGACGAGCCGATTGCGGACCTCATTTTCGCCGACCCGCCGTTCAACATCGGCTACAAGTACGACATCTACGAGGACCGCAAAAAATACGATGACTACTACGCCTGGACGGAAAAATGGATGCGGGCGTGCGTCGAAAAGGCCCTCAAACCAACGGGGTCTTTCTGGATTGCCATAGGCGAC
>CAYUYD010000224.1:0-4769 GCA_964449105.1 uncultured Planctomycetaceae bacterium
GAGATGTTCATATTTCTTCCAGACTATTATCTGCTGTTGGCATCACCGATACAACAAATTTTCAAAAAAAGCCGCAATAGCATTTAATATAACATCTTATGTAGTAAGAAGTTAAGGACATATAAAAATATTTACAAAATTCCTATGATTTTAGTTGACTATTCTTTTCCAGATTCTACACTAACTGCATCAGGCTAATGAGGATAAACAATGGACGCAACAAGTAAATCTAATCGAGCGAGTCTTCTCTGGCTGAGGTTCCGCAGGAACCCCGACATGCCAATGGTCTGTAGATGGCGGCTGACGCCGCCTTTATGAACCGTTTGTTCTTTTACTAAATCCCAATGAAAGGAGTACATGATGTATCAGCGTATTTTGCTTATTTTGCTTGTTTTGGTTCTCGTATCGCTCACCTCGGCGTCGTACGCACAGGAGGTCGCAAACTCGGCGCCCGCGCCCCAGTCGCCGCCCCCCCTGCCTTTCCATACGATTGAAGGCTACGGCGGCGGGGCCATCACGCCGATGGCCTATCTCGTGAACCCCGGCAAGACGGGAGATATCTTCGGTTTGCCTTCGGTGGCCTTCTCCAATGTGATCATGGGCAAGAAGAACCTCCAGGCCTTGACGTTCACTGAGGTGCTCTTTGGACGCATTGAGTTGGGCTATGGCCTGAATCGTTTCGGCATCGGCACGTTGGACGATGACATCCGTAAGGCTACGGGAATCGACATCAACCGCGACGAGGTTTGGCTGCACAACTTCAACCTCCGTGGTCTGCTGATTGAGGAGAACAGTTTCGGTTTGCCGCTGCCCGCGGTGACGACCGGCGTGCACTTCAAGATCAACGAAGGCATTTCCGACGTCAATCGCAGGCTGGGCGGAGCATTGGACTCCATCGGCTATGAGAAAGCCAGCGGTGTGGATTTCACACTGACGGCCAGCAAGACGTTCCTGGACAAATGGACTCTCAGCCGCCCCCTCATCCTGACGGGCGGACTTCGCAACAGCTCGGCATCGCAGCTTGGCTTCTTGGGCTTCGGCGACGACCGCGCATGGACGTTCGAGGGCAGCGCCGCATATCTGCCCACGGACTAGCTGCTCGTGGCCTATGAGTTCCGTCAGAAGGCCAACCCGTATGACCAAATCCCTGGGCTGGTGGGCGACGAAGACAACTGGCACGCCATCGACGTCAGCTGGATTATCAACAAGAGCATGACGCTGACTGCCGGCTGGGGCGCCTTCGGGAATCTTGCCAACACCCAAGAGAACGGAGCTTGGTGACTCCAGTTCAAGTACGAGTTCTGATAATGGATACATGTTGATGGAATATATCCTGAACACGCTGGAATTCGCCATGAGATGAGCATGGCGATGGCGACCATGGTATAATTCTGCTCTAAACTGATGAGGAAAATATCGTGCCTCATCAGGCCGATGGAAAGGGATGTAAAAATGTCATTCATTTACGAAGACGTATCTAAGACAGTCGGCAACACGCCGCTGGTCAGGATTCACAAGATGATTCGGACCGGCGCGACTGTGCTGGCCAAGATGGAGAGTCATAACCCGCTGGCATCTGTGAAGGACCGCATTGGTGTGGCGATGATTAATGCTGCCGAGAAGGCCGGCAAAATCAACGAACACACCACGATCATTGAGCCAACAAGCGGCAACACCGGCATCGCCCTGGCGTTTGTGGCAGCGGTGCGGGGTTATCGGCTGCTGCTGACTATGCCCGACTCGATGAGCCTCGAACGCCGCAAGGTACTCAAGGCGCTAGGCGCGGAACTGGTGCTCACGCCGGCATCAGAAGGCATGATCGGTGCGATAACCAAGTCCTTGGAAATCGCGGAAGCCGAGAAGAACTCCTTTGTACCCCAGCAGTTCGAGAATCCGGCCAACCCTGAAATCCATCGGCGTACGACGGCTGAGGAGATATGGAACGACACCAACGGCAGGGTGGACATCCTGGTTAGCGGCGTAGGCACGGGCGGGACGATCACCGGCATCGCGGAGGTCATCAAGGCCCGCAAGCCCTCGTTCAAAGCGGTGGCGGTCGAACCGGCCGAAAGCCCGGTTCTGACGCAGACCCTGGCAGGTCAACCCATCAAACCAGGCCCACATAAGATCCAGGGGATCGGGGCGGGGTTCGTGCCGAAAGTCCTGAACCTTAAGATCGTCGATGAGGTAGTTACAGTGGAACAGGAGGAAGCCTTCGAGTATGCTCGGCGGGCCGCTCGGGAGGAGGGGCTGTTCGTCGGCATCTCCAGCGGCGCAGCCCTGTGGGCGGCGAGCATCGTCGCCAGCCGGCCCGAAAACGCAGGCAAGGTCATCGTCGCAATACTTCCCGACTTGGGCGAGCGGTATCTCTCGTCGGCGCTGTTTGCCGACATCACGGCATAACCAACTTTACACGAAAGGAGTTTTATAAAATGAGTGATGCGAACTACAAACTGGGCACATTGGCTTTGCACGCCGGTCAGGAACCGGACCCGACAACGACCGCGCGGGCGGTGCCTATATACGCGACCACCAGTTACGTCTTCAGGGACACGGACCATGCAGCCAACCTCTTTGCGCTAAAGGAGTTCGGCAATATCTACTCGAGGCTGATGAACCCCACCAACGACGTGCTGGAGAAGCGCCTGGCGGCGATGGACGGCGGGGCTGCGGGTCTGGCGTTTGCTTCCGGAATGGCGGCGATCACAGCAGCCATTCTGACCATCACGCACAGCGGTCAAAACTTCATCTCCTCGACCAACCTCTACGGCGGAACGTGGACGCTGTTCACGCAGACGCTCAAGAAACTCGGCATCGAGGTGCGATTCTTCAACCCCGACCATCCCGGAAAAATCAAAGAACTCGTCGATGAGAACACCCGCTGCGTCTACATGGAGAGCATCGGCAACCCGAAAAACGACGTGCCGGACTTCCGCAGGATCGCCGACATCTCGCACAAATACGGCCTGCCGGTCTTGTGCGACAACACCGTCACCACGCCTGTGCTGCTCAGGCCCATTGAGCACGGGATCGACATCGTGATCTATTCGACCACGAAGTTCATCGGCGGCCACGGGGTGCACATCGGCGGGGCCATAGTGGACGGAGGCACGTTCCCCTGGGCGGACAACCCGAAGAAGTGGCCGGAGTTCTGCTCGCCGGACGACGCCTATCACGGCGTGGTATTCACCGAGGCGCTGAAACCTATCGGCAATATCGCCTACATCGTGCACGTCCGGACGCATTTGCTTCGTGACATTGGCGGGTGCATGAGTCCGTTTGCCGCCTTTCTGTTCCTGCTGGGGCTGGAAACACTGCACCTTCGCATGCCTCGGCATTGCGAAAACGCACAGGCGGTGGCGGAGTTCCTCAGCACTCACCCTGCCGTTGAATGGGTCAACTACCCCGGTCTGCCCGACCACCCGCACCACGCCAACGCAAAGAAGTATCTCCCTCACGGAGCCGGGGCGATTATCGGCTTCGGAATCAAAGGCGGCAAGGAGGCCGGAATCAAATTTATTAACAACGTCAAACTGGCCAGCCACCTTGCCAACATCGGCGACGCCAAGACGCTGGTCATTCACCCTGCCTCGACGACGCACCAGCAACTGACGCCCGAAGAACAGGCCGCTACCGGCGTAACTAACGAATACATCCGCCTGAGCATTGGAATCGAGGACATCGACGACATCAAGGCAGACCTTGACGCAGCCTTGAAGGCCTCACAGGCTTAGAAACCCTTTTTACGAAATGGCTTTGAGTTTTTGGTTCAGGTCGAGGATATGCCCGATCTCCTCTTTGATGATCGCGTCGAGACTCTTGGACCCGATGACCTTTGACGCGGCGTCCTTCATACTCTGGTAGAAAATAACGGAGTCTTTCTCCAGACCGACGGCTATGGTCAGCACGTCTTTGATGGACTCATTGCCCGATAGGGCTTCAGACGGGTCGGACCCAAAGACTTTCCCGTCGGCGACAGCCTGGAGGTAAAGCGCGGCCTCGTCGTCCGGGTCGAAGACAGTCGGTTCCACGACTGCCCTGGCGAACTCAGCCCGCATGGCTTCAAAGGCCTTTTCGTGGTCGTCTTCCATATCAGCCAGTCGCAGCAGGAAGTCGCGGGTTTCGCCTTCGGTCGATTCGGCGGCCTTGCGATAGAACCTAGCTCCGTTGCGCTCAATCTGCTTGGCAATCTCGAAAATCTCATCTGCGCTGAATGTGATCATTATGCATCTCCTTGCGTACCGCATCCCTGTAGTTACTTGATCTCCGGCGCAGCCGGAAAATCCACTTTCGTCTGTGCAAGCGCGTTGACGTAATTAGTGTACGTGTTGCAGGCGACGATGGCGACCGTTTCCAGCATTTCGGCCTCCGAAACGCCGGCGTCTTTGGCCGCTTGAACGTCATTATCATCGAGTTGCCCACGGTTCTTCACTATTGTTTCGGCCAGTGTCAACAGAGCCTGCATCTTCTGGTCGTCAGAGAAACCTTTGCGAAAAGCAATCGCTTCCTCGGCGGTGGCGCCGGCCATCCTGGCCTTGGCGGTGTGGGCGGCGGTGCAATACTTACACCCATTGATTTCGCCCACTCGCAACGCAATCGCCTCGTGTGTCTTGCCGGCCAAATCACCTTCATCCAATGCAGCAAAAGTGCCCATAAGCACCTTCAGTGCGGCGGGCGAGTGCGCCAACGTGGCGAAAATGTTGGGAACGCGCTTGTACTTCGCCTTAATACTTTCCATGACAGGTTTGGACTCTTCCGGGGCATTCTCG
>CAYUYD010000225.1:0-4766 GCA_964449105.1 uncultured Planctomycetaceae bacterium
GTCAAACTGAGAATTGCACTTGTCATTGAGAAGATGGACCCCGCCCGTGGCGGGCGTGAGCGGTCGGTGGCGGAAATTTCCGCCGAACTGGCCCGCCGGGGACACGATGTAACCATCCTGTGTCAGGAAGGCAAATCGGACATTACGGGCGTAAAGGTTTTGCCTTTAGGCCCGGCCGGTTTGTCGCGGGCAGGCAAACCGGCGAAATTCGCCGAAGCGGTTCGAGATGTCGTGCAGCGGGAGAAATACGACATCGTTCACGCCACGCTGCCCATACCGGCGGCAAACGTCTATCAACCTCGCGGCGGGACGATCCCCGGTCAACTCGCCGGTAAATCCAGACGCTTTTGTCCGCTAGGCCGGACAATCAGGCAAGCGGGCCTGTTGTTCAATCCCAAACGCAGATGCGAATTGAGGCTGGAGAAACAAATCCTCGCCGACCCGGCGGTGATGTGCCTGGGTGTCAGCCAGATGGTTGTCGAGGAGTTCGCCGCCTACTATGGCCGGCGTCAGAACGTCCGCCTGGTCTATAGCGGCGTGGAGGTCCCGCAGGTCGATGAGCAAGTGCGCGAAACCTGGCGGGCACAGTGGCGACAGCAATGGGGTATCGTCGAGAAAACCGTCGTTTTCCTGACCGTCGCGCATAACTTCGCCCTCAAGGGTGTCGTCGAGACCATCAATGCCTTTGCCGATTGGGCGTCCGGCGATACGAGGCTTGTAATCGTCGGCGGCGGGCAGGCCGGGGCTTATCGCCGCCTGGCGGGACAGTGCGGCGCTGGCGAGCGCTTCGTTTTTGAAGATACCGTGGCGAATATCTTTGAACTGTACTCTGCCGCCGACGCAGTGGTGCTGCTGAGTTGGCAGGACGCCTGCAGCCGGGTCGTGCTGGAGGCGATCCGCTGGTCCGTGCCGTCGCTGACAACACGATTCAACGGGGCCGCTGAATTGCTTGCCCACGGCGCGGGGGTGGTGGTCGAGTCGCCGCGCGACCGGGCAGGAATCATCGCGGGGATGGCTAAACTTTCCGACCCGAAGAAGCACAGGCAGATGGTCAATGCCTGTCTGGAAGTCGCCGACTTTGCGGCCAACAAGCGGCAGGTGGATGAACTGGAGAAAGTCTATGCGGAGATTGTCGGGCGATGACGGGTGAGATACTGCTGAATTTCGCGGTATTGCCGCTGGCGGCGTACGTGGTAGGTTCGACGCCGTTCGGCGTGATAATCGCCCGCGCGCACGGCATCAACCTTCGCAAAACCGGCAGCGGAAACGTCGGAGCCACTAACGTGGGGCGCGTCGTCGGACGAAAATGGGGATACCTGTGCTTCATGCTCGACGTGCTGAAAAGTTTGCTGCCGGTTCTTCTGGTGGGGATTTACCTGCGCGGGTCGAGCGACGACGCCCTCTCGCTTTACAAACAGGCAGCCTGGCTGGCGGTGGCGTTCGGGGCGATTTCCGGGCACGTCTTCAGTTTCTGGCTGAAGTTCCACGGGGGAAAAGGCGTAGCCACCTCGCTGGGCGTGCTGTTGGGATTCTACCCGTATTTCACCTGGGCGGGTCTGGCGGCGCTTGGTATATGGGTTGTCGCGGTGCTTCTCTGGCGGTACGTGTCGCTGGCTTCGATTATCGCAGCCGGGGCGTTTCCGATATTGTTTGTCGGCGATTGCCTGCTGTCAGGCCGGCCCGTCGGTTCACTCTGGCCACTGCTGACGTTTGCAGCGGCAATGGCAGGACTTGTCATAATCCGCCACAGAAGTAATATCGCAAGACTCCTGAACGGGACGGAAAATAAAATCGGACATCGGGGATGATATGAGTCTATTTTGTCCCGACATGAAAAAGAGTGAACCGACCGCCGACGGCGCGCTGCTTTGGCGCGCCCCGGCCAAGATAAATCTCACTCTGCGTATTACAGGGCGGCGCGACGACGGCTACCACGAACTCGATTCAATCGTCGCCAAGGTTACGCTGTACGATGAATTAATCTTCCGCCCCAGGCGGGATGGGCAAATCCGTCTGACCTGTTCGGGTCTGGATTGCGGAGCGGCTGAAGATAATCTTGTGCTTCGGGCTGCGAAATTGCTGCCTGAACGCCAAACCGGCGCCGATATTGAGTTGACCAAGCGGATACCCGCCGGCGCCGGCCTGGGTGGCGGCAGCAGCGATGCCGCCGCGGCGCTGCCGGCGCTGAATCAACTGTGGAAACTTAATCTGCCACGGGAGCGATTGATAACCCTTGCCGAAAAAATCGGCTCGGACGTGCCGCTGTTCCTGGACGGACCGGCGGTGAGAATTCGCGGGCGAGGCGAGCAAGTCGAACCAGTCAAAGTACATCCCTTCACGGCCCTGCTGTATCTGCCGGAATCGCACTGTTCCACGGCGGACGTCTATGCGGCTTATAAAGCAATCAGCGGTCGGCAATCCGCCCTTCGACATTGCTCAGGGCAGACAATCCGCAATCCACAATTTGAAAGGCATCCTTCGCATTGGCGCGGAGAATTGTTCAACGACCTTCAGGCCGCCGCCATGCGGGTCTGTCCGCCGCTGGCGGATATTTATTCCCGGCTGGCGGAGGCGGCGGGGCTTCCTGTGCACATGACCGGAAGCGGCAGTGCGGTATTCATTATCTGCAATGACATGCCGGAGGCGCAATCGGCGGCTGAACGCCTGCCCGAAAAAATGAAAAATCGCTGTCGGATAGTTTTGTCAAATCCGTGGTAAGCATTTACCATTTTGAGCATCTAGCATTTATTATTCAGCATTTTTAAAAATCCGTGGTAAATCTTGACAGTTTGGGAAAAAGTCGATAATATGAGCGGGCGACAATGAAAATGATTGCAGCGACCAACTCGGAATCACTCATCATCCCGGAAGCGGATATTTCCGCTGCGCTGCTGCCGGTCATTGTACGTTAGGTCGCTTTAGTCCGCCATCGGACTTCAGCGGCCACCCCCTATTGTTTTCCCCCTTGAGGTAAAGCATTACGCTGTCTAAAGACGATGAGATAATGACGAAAGGCAGGACCGAAAATGTCAAAGGCTGCAAAAAAAAGCGCCAAACCGGTAAAGACTTACGTCGGCATGAACGGCGCCGACCTGTTTCATCAGATGCTGCTGGAAGAGGGCGTGGAGGTATTGTTCGGCGTTCCCGGCGGGGTGCTGCTGCCGATATTCGATTCACTGTACGAGACGCCGATTAAGTTCGTCCTGACCCGGCATGAGCAGGGCGCTGCTCACATGGCCGACGGATACGCCCGCTCGACCGGAAAGGTCGGCGTCTGCATCGCCACTTCCGGACCCGGCGCGACCAACCTCGTAACCGGTCTGGCTACTGCCTACATGGACTCCGTGCCGATGGTGGCGATTACAGGGCAGGTTACCAGCGCCCTGATCGGCAACGACGCCTTCCAGGAGGCGGACACCACCGGTATCACTCGCCCGGTTACCAAGCACAATATGCTGATCAAGCGGGCGGAAGACATTGGCCGGGCGATCCGCGAAGCATTTTACATCGCCCGTACAGGTCGCCCCGGACCGGTGCTCATCGACATCGCCAAAGACGCCACGAGCAACGAACTTGTGACCGAACCGGACCTGACGGTGAACCTGCCGGGATACAAACCGATGCTCACCGGACACATCCGCCAGGTCAAAGCCGCCGCCGAGGCGATTAACGCATCGAACCGTCCCGTCCTGTACGTCGGCGGAGGCGTGATCATCTCCGGTGCTTCGGAGGCGCTTGGCGAGGTGGCGCATCGCGGAAATATCCCCGTTACCACGACGCTGATGGCACTCGGGGCGTTTGACGAATCCGACCCGCTGGCGCTTCAGATGCTGGGAATGCACGGCACCGCCGCTGCAAACTACGCAATCCAGGAGTGCGACTGCCTCATCGCAGTCGGTGCCCGCTTCGACGACCGCGTTACGGGAAAGGTCGAGACCTTCGCGCCGCACGCGAAGATTATCCACGTGGACATCGACCCGACCTCAATCAGCAAAAACGTCAAGGCGGACATCCCCGTTGTCGGCGACGCCAAAGATATACTTGAAAAGATGATTCCGATGATCAAATCCAGGACACGCAAAGACTGGCTGAAGCAGATCGCCAAATGGAAGCAGGCCTATCCGCTCCGATACGATACCGGCGGAAAAATCAAGCCGCAGCAGGTTGTTGAATCTATCGGGCGACTGACAAATCACGACGCGATTATTACCACGGGCGTAGGCCAGCATCAGATGTGGACGGCGCAGTTTTACGGGTGGCGCAGACCCCGGCAGATGATAACATCAGGCGGGCTGGGAACGATGGGCTTCGGTCTGCCGGCGGCGATCGGCGCACAATTCGGGAATCCCGGAAATACCGTCATCGACATCGACGGCGACGGGTCATTCGCCATGACGATGGGCGAGTTAATCACAGCCGTTCATTACAACCAGCCCGTCAAGGTCGTTGTCCTGGACAATCACTATCTCGGAATGGTCCGGCAATGGCAGGAAATGTTCTACCAGAAGCGATATTCAGCCACCGAGCATCCGTGCCCGGATTTGGCGCTGGTGGCCGAGGCGTTCGGCGCTAAGGGGATTCGCGTTACCGAACCGAACGAACTGGAAGACGCAATCCGCGAAATGCTCAAGCATGACGGACCGGTGGTCCTTGCCGCCGACGTCGAGCCGGAGGAGAACGTCTTCCCGATGGTCGCCGCCGGTAAGAGCCTCCACGAAATGGATATGGGAAGGTTGGTGTAACATGAAACACGTCATTTCCGCATT
>CAYUYD010000226.1:0-4738 GCA_964449105.1 uncultured Planctomycetaceae bacterium
GAGGTTGGGCTTGAGGGCGTCCTTGAGCAGTACGGTCATTGCCCCGGCGCATCCGATGTCCTCGGCGGTCAGGAGGTTTCCGTTTCGTTTTCTCCCGATGATCATACGTCCCAGGCGGGCGCGGAGGTCCTTCAGGTCGCTCGCCAGACCGAGCACGGCCATTACCTCGCTGGCAACGGCGATGGTGAAATACGCCTTTCTCCGCGGACCGTCCATCCAACTGTCGCCTATCCCGATCTCGCATCCGCGGAGGGCTGCGTCGTTGACGTCCACGACCCGGTGCCACATGATACCGTAAGGGTCGATATTAAGCCGGGGCAGACCGGTTCCTGCCCACTTCTTGTTAGTGGCGTGGTCTTCGTGCTTGATGCGGGCGTCAATGGCGGCGGCAAGGAGGTTATTGGCAATGCTGACGGCGTGGATGTCGCCGGTCAGGTGCAGGTTGAACTCCTCCATCGGGATTACCTGGCTGTAGCCCCCGCCGGCGGCTCCGCCCTTGATGCCGAAGGTCGGACCCATCGAAGGCTGGCGGATGCACAGGAAGGCGTTCTTTCCGATTATCCCCATGCCCTGCGTCAGTCCGACTGCCGTTGTAGTTTTGCCCTCGCCCAGTGGGGTAGGAGTAATGGCCGTTATGTCGATGTACTTTCCGTCGGGCTTCTCGGCGAGACGATCGAGTATGTCCAGGCAGACCTTGGCCTTGTTTCGACCATAAGGTTCAAGTTCATCCGCCAGGATTCCCGCTGCGCGGGCTATCTCGGTAATGGGCTTGGGCGCCGCTGCACGAGAAATCTCAATGTCGGACGGGACAGACTTTTTGCTCATCAGGCGATTCCTTTTTATTCGGTCAAAATGGAAGCCCCTTTGTAGACTTTGTAGACTTTGTAGACACGTGGCCCGGCGGCGTTAATAATCTTTGATGATCCAATCGCCTGGACGGGGTTTTGGCAGCCCGACGGGAGGTGTACTGCCGGTGATTTCCTGAATGGCCCAGGCGGCTGCCTGCATCATGCGCATATCAATTCGGTCTTCGGTAAGCAGCCAGCGAAGGTCGTCCAGCGCCACGTCGGCCTTCAGTCGTCCCAAGGATTTGGCCGATTCGAACCGACACCGCATCGCCGTGAACTTTCGCGACCAGGCCTTTTCGTACTCGTCCGAACCCTCCTGGTGGCCGCGAGCGGCATATTCCCAGTTCAGTTGTTTGCGGAGCTCCTCGACGACCGTCTGGCGCATCTGCTCGTCCGTCAGCGCCGGCATCAGCATGTCCGACGTCCAGGCCGACCGCTTGGCGCGAAATCGACCAAAGCCCATCGAACTGAACCGTATCATTACAGGCAGCGCCTCGGAAATCTTCAGCGCCACAGCCGCTTGCATCAGACCTGCGGAGTTGTCTTCGGGCAACGGGATTACGAGCAGCGGGTTCAGGAACATCGTCCACAGCGATTTTTCCGTGAAATCCGCACAGGCTGTCAATTGCTTCATTATCGGACCGATTGCCCGACGGTCGCCGATCTGCCCCAGGGACACAGCCAGTTGTTCCAGCAGGGGGTCCCGGATATCCATGCGTATCAGCATGTCCAGATGCGTATCGTAGGCCTGGGTGCTTTTTGCCGACCCCAGCAGGTAGCTCAGCGCTTTGAGGTTCCGACGGGCCTTGTCTATCTGAAGGCGGAGTTGCGCATGCTCGTCGGGCTGGGTTGTACTTTTTTGCCGGAGGAGCAGTTGGAAATATTCCGGGCTGACCTTTTCCATCAGTCGCCCCGCCTTTTCGGCGACGGTTTCCGGCGCGTCCATCCGTATGAGTGAATCGCGCGCCGCCAGGTGAGTCTCGTCCGGAGGTGTTTGGAGCATGATCTCGAATATCCGGTCGATACACTCGGTTTGCTTGAGTTTCCCGGCGCCCCGGACGGCGGCAAGCAGCACCGGCGTCGAGCCGTCGTTCAAGAAAGCGGCGACCTTCTCGCCCTTACCTGCCGATGTTAAACCCTCCACCGCGCCCTTACGGACGATCGGGTTCTCGTCGTTTCCGCCGGCCGTCAGAAGAGGCAGGTATTTCTCAGGCTCTTGGCGTCCCAGTGCTGCTAGGCACAGGGCGCGAACGGTGGGTTTTTCGAAAACGCTCCGAGCCGGTCTCGCCAGGGCTTCTGCCAGAAGCGCATCGGGTGCTAAAACCAGTGCGGCGTTTCTCGCCGCCGCCAGACGGACGGTAACGTTATCGTCGGACAGGAGTTTCCGTAAGGTCTCCGCATCTGCGGCTTGGGGCAGGTCGGTCAGCGCATTGAGGACGTCTGCGCGAACGGTTCCGGCAGGGTGATCGAGGAGTTTTATCAGCGCCCCGGAAAGGCTTGTCCACCGGGCGCTCCTTGCCGCCCTTAACGCCCCGATCAGGTCGTCGCTTGGTGAATCCGCTCGTTCCAGTGCCTTGACGAGCAGGCCGGCGGCCTGGGCGGAGGTAAAGTTACACAGCGCCAAGGCAGCGGCTGAACGTACGCGCCGGTCGCTATCCGATGCAAGAACCCGCTCCAGAATCCCGATCGCAGCCGGATTGCCCGTCCGACCGAGGTCCATTACTGCCCTTTCCCGTTCGAGCGGGTCGATTTCGCCTTCGGCCAGTTCGCCCATAAGCCGAACCGTCCGGTCCGAACCGAAGTCCTGCCTCCTCATCTCGCCCTGTACAAAAGGCTCCGGAAGAGATTGGCGATTGCGAACAACCTCGTCCGCATACAAAGCAACCGACCAGGCAGACAGCAAAGCAGCCACGAAAGCAGCGCTTCTGGCGCCTGCCCTGCGCAATGTTTTGGAAATTAGAATTTTGGTCATTTGATATTGCCGCAAAATAAACTTCGGCCTCTACGGAAACAAAGATAGCAGGATTTTAGGGATTACTGGATTTTAAAATAACAAAAGAAAAATCCCTGTAATCTTAAAATCCCTGTAATCCCGCTCTCTTTCTTTTTTTCTTCTTTTTTCTTCCAGGGATTCTTTCAGTCTGCTTTTCCGAGTTGATAGACCCTGATAATGGTCAGGACGAACAGTATCCCCGATGCCGCCGCCATGATTTGCAGGTAAGGCCTGAAGGGATTGTAGTCCCTCATAGCCGGGTGTCCTGCGGCGTCTATAACGGCGGCTATGGGGTTGACGACGAAAACCGTTTCAATGAAGCGAGGACCAAAGACCCCGCCGCCCCGCAGCGCCAGCATCGTCAGCAGGCTCATCGCCGAGACCACGCCGTAAGTCCAGACCGTGGCAGTAGACGTCTTGCTGCACGCGCTCGAAAAGAACATTCCCAGCACCGTTACGAACAGCCCCGTCATTCCGACGACCTGCAATATTCTCAGGACACTCGGCATCAGCGCCCGCTGGAAGACCAGCAGGATTATCAGCGACGGGGCAGTACCTATAATCAGCAGCACCAGCGGGATAAGCGATGCCTGGAATTTTCCGCTGACGATTCTCCACGCCGGAAGCGGCGTGGAGCGCATCAGGTCCCATAGACCCGTTTCGCGGTCGCTGCAGACGGCCCCGCTGGTCATCGCCGGTCCGACCAGGACGATCAGCACCACCATCAGCACTCCAATGGCTGTGGCTATGCTTTCGACCATGGAGGTGCCTTCTTGGACGAAGGCCTGGACAGAGACGCTCACCAGCACCATCAGCAGGATGCTGATCATCAGGCAGACGGCGGTTGCCCGCGCCAACCAGTGCGGCTGAAGCGTCCGGCGGGAGCGGCATTCCTTTATCAGCACGGGATTTTGCCACCAACCGATATTTCGCTTGCGCTTCCGCGGGTCGAAGAAGAACAGGTACAGGACGCTCCTTCCGGTCAGATGCCCACGCTCGACCACCTTCAATCCTTCTCGCGGACGCGCCGGTATGAGGGCCCGGTTCAACCCTCTTAACAACACCATCGCCACAACCACGGTCGTCAGAATGCTCAGCGGTATGTATAATTGCCAGTACGCCGGCCAGTCTTTGGCGCCGATTGCGTAAGGACCCTGCGGTGTCAGGATCGACAGCATCGCCTCCAGCGGGCTCATGCTCGCCAATACGTGCATTATTCCGGCGGCTACAGGTCCGCCCCTGCGGATGAGCGTCCCGCTGATAGGCCAGGCCGGTCCCGCCATGCCGAAAACAACCACCAGAAGGAGGCAGTATGTTAAGATTATTGCACGATAACTTCGGCTGGAAAGCACGCTGACCAGAAGCCCTATCGCCCCCAGGTGCACAGCAGAGAGCAGAAGCACCGCTGAGACCGCCAGGATTTCCTTCGCCTCGACGCCGCCAAGCAGCAGCAGAGTCGCCAGCACCGGTACGCCCGACAGGACAAGAAGCACCAGGAACGTAAGCGACCCGGCCATCTTGCCCAGGGCGATTGACAGAGGGCTCATCGGCGTGGCTAGGAGGCTTTCGAGGGTTTTGCGGTCCCGTTCGATGGTAATCGAGGTGGAGGTAAAGGCTGGCGCTATCAGGATCACCATCGCCAGTTCGCCGATGCTCAGGACCATCAGCAGCCAACGGACCTCCTGACCGTTCAGGTCCTGGATGCCGTCTGCCGGCCAGAGCAGCCAAAGCATCGCCACCATCGTCAGCAGAAACGCCGCCTGCATGGCGACCGCTTTCTTCGTCCGCAGGGCGAAGAGAACTTCTTTTTTGATGATAGGGTTCATTGTTCGTAATTCGTAATTCGTAATTCGTAACTCGTAACTCGTAACTCGTAACCGGGCATCAGGTGTTTCTT
>CAYUYD010000227.1:0-4701 GCA_964449105.1 uncultured Planctomycetaceae bacterium
GTCCGGTGGCGTTTGTTGTCCCATCGGTCCAATCGATTTTCAGGTTCGGGCACGGTCTGGCCAGGTAAGGCCAGAGGGCATTGACATCGTTGAGACTATTGGGGGGAAGCGTCATTAACGGTGCGTTGGTGAAGCAATTGAACATGATCCCGCTTCCGGTGGGATACTCATACTGGCACGGAGGTCCCACGTCGGTGTTGTAAAGTGCGTAGTCAATGCCGAAACGGTCCCAGACCTTATAATCGGCAAGGGATATTTTCTCGTGGTCGTCAGCGGTATTGACAGTGGCGTTGAGCAGGAACGCCCGCCGCCAGAGAACGTTATTCGGCTCGCCGGTCAGGCCGTAGTCTATCCGCGCGGCGTTGGCGATGGTTGAATCGACCATGCTTCGATACGGTCCGACGGCTGTAAAGACCAGGTGCGACCCGCCGCCGGTGTCAGTGTAAATGGCCAGGAAGCCCTCGGCGGTCAGCCCGGCCAGGTCCGACCGCAGGCGGTCCGCTATCGTGCGAGCGTCGGCATCGGCGCCGATGGTGTCCTGCGACATCCCGACGGCGCGCTGGGCATTGGTCAACAACATGCTGACGATGAGGATGACCGCCGTCAGGATGGCTATCGAGACCATCAGTTCCACGAGCGTGAAACCGATTTTTGATTTTTCCCCGGCGCGCCGGGGTTTGATTTTTGATTTCAGTTTCACCTTTGAAAATCGTGGATGAATCTCCTCGAAGCCCGCACTTGAGCGCAGCGAAAATGCGGGACTGAAAATTACTGATACTCCGGTCAAAATGTTGCGCCGTGCGTTCATAATATTCGGGTTCAAACCTGTGTTCGTTCTACCGTTCTGTTGTTTCTTTTTTTATTCGTGTAATTCGTTTTATTCGTGTAATTCGTGGACACTACGGCCTCACGGCTGTGCGAACTACGTAACATCCTATAGCGGGCGAGTTATCACCACCGCTGTAGTTGACCGCTAGCGCCGCTCCGTCGGCGAGGGTAGGGCTAAGTGTTCCATCGGCATCAACCACGAAGGCAAATGCCCCGACAGATGCGCCTGTGGTCAGTATCACCGGCGAGCCTATGTCCGCCCCGGCAGCCTTCGTGCCGGAGTCGGTAACCGTAACGGGGACGAATCCGAACTCGATGCCGGGGCGGTCCGTCGGCAGGAATTTGCGATAAGGCACGATTACCAGTTGATAATCATTAATATTATTATTCGGCTGGGCGGCAGCCAGAAGCCAGCCGTAACGGGAATCCGGCGTATTGACCGGATAGGTCAAATCGCCGGTGTGAGCGGGATTAATCAGCGTGGTCTGGTCCGAAAGTGTCGCGGTGACCGAGAGCTTAATCGCACTGTGCGACAGCCTTACCCTGCAGATGGCCGTGGCGTTTTCGGAGATCATCGTGGCCGACGTGTCCGCGACGGAGAGTTTGGTCTCCAGCATTGCCGAAGGGAACGCCGTTGCGATCATCGCCAGTCCGACCACCAGGATGCCCAGCGACATCATCAGTTCCATCAGGGAAAAGCCCGATTGTTTGATTGCGGATTTTCCGGTATCCGGTATTCCGGTATTTCCCAGTCCCAAGTCCCAAGTCCCAAGTCCCTTATAGGATTCCGAATTGTTCGATTGTTTTTTCATGATCATTGCTTCGTCATCAGCAGTTTTCCGGTATATTGATTGATGCACAGAAACTGTCCGTTCTTTTCAAGCCAGCCGCTTCGGCCTGATCCCAGGACACTGAGCGCCTTGTAATGGAAGGCAGTTATCGCGCGAACGCCGTCCTCGTTGAGAGTAGGACCGGTGCCGCCGGGGGAAGGACCGGTACCGTTCCATATCTGTTGCTTTGCATCAGTGATGCCCGCGCCGAAAATCTTCACGTTCGTCTCAATCACGACGTCGTTGACCAGAGTGGCCAAGCTGCCGTCCGGGCCGAAGATCACGTTAAAGGTTGTAAAGTTCGCCAGACCTGTTTCGTCGTTCATGGTAGCAGTGTAAGTGCCGCCGGAGACATAAGTTGTGGATATCTCCCCGAAGGCCATATCGCTCGGCATCTGTTGCGGAGGAAAACCGGACACCGGCCGGAAGACAACCTTTTCGGAGGTTACGGGACTATTATCGTGGTCCTCGTATTCACCTTGCATCACAGCCGCCCAGCATTTCCCGTCGGTTCCCATCTGGACGTGCACAAGCGCGTACGACTGGTTTTCGACGGCTACGCCCCGGGCAGCGCCCATCATGGAGCCGATGACGTTCCGCGCCTGCAGGTCCGAACCGGCTGTGAACAGACCTATCACCCCCGGAAGCGTAATCGTCAGCACCAGCGCTATCACGGATATAACCACCAGCAGTTCAGCGAGCGTAAATGCGCAGCATCCCTTGCGGGAAGCCCGCCGCCTGATTACTGACTGCTGATTGCTGATTGCTGATTGCTTTTCCATTGTCACTGTCCATCCGAACGAATGTTGTCTTTTTCCGTGGTAAAGTCGTCGTCGGCGCCGGCGGAAATAAGCACTGGCGTACCCCCCACGCCGCCGTCGGGGCTGTAATCCAGAGGCTGATCGAATCCGTCCACGAAACAATCGTTGCCGTCGATCTTTTTAATCGCATCGCTGGGCAGAGACGCCAGTTTCGCCCTCGCGGCGGGGTTGCCACTAAGCGCAGCGAACAGCACGGCGCTGCGCTCGGCAGGAGTTGCACTGCCGTCCGCCGGCGGATAAGCGCCGCTAGTCTCCCGAAAGGCCTCGATCGCCTGGAGGATTACCTGCATGTTGACTTTCGTTCGCTCGACAGAGGCCCTGGCGATGACTATCTGAGAGACGCCGACCACAATCGTTACCATGACGGCGATGATGGAAATCACCACCAGCATCTCCACCAGCGTAAACGCGCATCTTTTGCATTTGTTTAGCCCGGAACGGGCGGTAGAGAGTAGCCCAGGGCGTAAGCCCTGGGTAACGGACAGACTCTCTTGGGAATAGCCCCGTAGGGGCGGCAGAAAGTTCGAATGACAACCTCTGTCGCCCCTACGGGGCTTGTGCCATAAGGAGCGACCGCTTTCCCAGGGCTTACGCCCTGGGCTAAAATCTTTCGCCCCCAAGGGGCTAAACGCACACAGGCTTTTCATCGCAAACCTCTTATTTATTGGAGAAATTCGTAACATCGTCACTGTCTCCATCCTTCGGGGCGTTCCACTGCTCATTGGGCCCTCTGCTGATCAGGATAAAATCGGTACGGTAATATGCCGCATCGGCGTTTTGGGCGTACTGGGTCAGATTGGTCAGGACGTCGCCGGTGTTGTGGCCGGATTTGTATTCCGAGTCGCCGCTGTCCCATCGGTAGTACAGTATCGGCTTGCCGGGTTTGTCAAATGTATCGACGAATTCAGGACGGTCGTTGCCGCCCTTATGGACAGACAGTTTTTCCGCACCGTTGTAAGGCCCGTACACATTCCCGCGCCGCGCCAGGCGAAAGCCGAAACCCTCTACGCCGTCGTCGACGTCAAGATTCCCATCCGGCGCACCGTTGCTGGTCGGATCACCTGCATAGCCCGTCAGGAACAACACGAGCAACTCACTTCCGGTCCATCCGCCGTACGTTGTGTTGTCGTTGCTGGGGGGATAGTCTTTAAAGTCGTTAAAATAATACTGGCACGCCCCGTCTATCAGATTGATGGCTGCCCGGGTCTTGGCCTTCGCGGCTGCAAGGTAGAAGCGGTTCAGCGTCGGCAGAAGCATACCCACCAGCAGGGCGATAATCGAAATTACCACCAATAGTTCGACGAGCGTAAAACCGATTTTCGATTTTTGATTTTTGATTTTTGATTTCAGTTCCACCTTTGCAGATCGTGGATGGATTTCCTCGAAACCCGCACTTGAGGAGGTTGATGCTCCGACTGAAATGTCTCGCTGTGTATTCATGGGTTAATCGCCACTGAAAGCGGGATAACAAATATCGTCTTTCGTGAAATACAGCCGGTCTTTCCCGGCTGCGATAATCAGAAACGCTCCGGGAGCATACGGCGTGGTGCCGGAGCCGAAGCGGGTATCTTTTTTAAAGATGTCGAAAGTTGTGCTTCCTGCATGCCCGCTGTTTATGGGGTTGTCTGCGCTTTTGTACTGGTTTAGTCCGCTGACGCCCAGGCGGGCGGGATAATACAGGATCGGCCTGAATTCTTCGTCGGTTTTGTTTCGGTCCCAGATGGTGTTGTTGTAGGTAACAGTGCCGACCTTATAGTCGATGAGGTCCTCGGTAGCCTTCAGCGGGGCATATTGGGGCCTGAGGAAATTCCCCTCCGAATCGGTGAACAGCGATTTTGCCAGCCACTGGCTACCGGTGAACAGGGGACTACTGCCCAACTGGTCGGCGTACATCTGTCCCGGATAGTATCCGTTCTCGGTGTGATACATATTGCACCCGCCTGCAAGTTCGGCTACGCGGGCGCTGGTGCGGACATTGGCCGTCCTCTTAATGGCAATGGAAACGAACGGCATCAGAATCCCCATCAGCAGGGCGATTATGGCAATGACCACAAGTAGTTCAACAAGTGTGAAACCGTGCACGGGCCGAGGTCGGCGGGAACGGCTTTTTCCACTATGCGCCGAGCAAATCCGAATATCGAAACTCGAAATCCGACGCCGAGGCGCCCCGAAGGGCAACAATATCAAATGACCAAAATTCAAAATCCAAAACATAAAACGGC
>CAYUYD010000228.1:0-4695 GCA_964449105.1 uncultured Planctomycetaceae bacterium
GCAAACGTCAACGCAAAAGTAAAGGGTAGAGGGACGCATATAGTGCGCCCGGGTGTTCTTTGACAAGTGAAGACTGAAAAAACAGGGACTTGGGACTAGGTTCTAGGGACTTGGGAAAACGGAAAAGAACGTAATTGGTAATTAGTAATTTGGGTAATTCGTGAAAATTCGTGAAATTCGTGGAAAAAATGACCCCAAAATCCACAACTGCTTGTACGTCAAAGAGTTACGGATTTCAACTTCTTTCCTAAACTTTCCCAATCTTTCCCAATCTTTCCGAATCTTTCCGAATCTTTCCCATTTGTTCCCAATCGTTCCCAATCTTTCCGTTTCGTTCCCATTCGTTCCGAACCGGCACGGGTCGGTTCCGGCCTAAAACTTCACTTCATTTTGTGGGTTGTGTCGTTGCAGACGGTTCAATATCCACGGGCAGACGAACGCAACCAGTAAATAGATCACAAAGCCCGCAATAGAGATTTTTTTTGATATTGCAACCTCTGGCAGAACCCTCCTGCTCAGCGGGCGTCCGGGAAAATGTCTTGTCCAGGTGGCGAAACCCTCATTCTCGACCGCCCCCAATCCGTTTGCCGGAAGACTCGTAATCACGTTCAGGGCGCGGCGGTTCTCGCTGACAAACTCTTTGTGCCGAAGTGTCCGTTCATGCCCGGTTACCAGAACCTGCCTTGTCAGGTCGTATTTATCCGCCTGCCAGCGCAATGCCTCGATGACCTGCTCGTTGTCGGCGAAAAAGACCGCCTCGGCGACGGGGAATTTCCTCGGCATGCAGAGACGGTTTTCGTAGATGTGCACTCTCGGCTGGCCTGGGCTTACCGGCGTCAGACCGTCGGGCGTGCGGTCGATATAGACGGCATCGCCCGGCTTGAGCCGGTTAGCCAGGTTTATTGGTATAGGCCAACTCGACCGGCAAAGCGAGACGCTGCGAACCTCAATGAGCAAATCGCTGTAGGTTTTGATGCGGAATGTTCCTTTGCTCGCGTCAGCACTGGCGGGCGTGCGGAATGTCCACTCAAAGTGGTGCCAGCGGGCTGTCAGACGTTCGATGTCGATTCGCAACATTGTGGGGTTAACTGCACGCGAAGCCGGCGCCGTCGCATCGGGTAGAAACTCAGCCGTTATGCAATTACCTGCCCCTTTCGGCGCGCGGGCGTCCATGGCGATGCGATAAACCTTACCCGCCTCCAGTACGACATCCTGCGCCAGTCCGGCATAGGTGTAAAACCACTGCGAGCGGAACGCCAGCACCTGACCGGCGGGTTTGGTTTGGGCAGTGCCGGCGTGGATGGCAACATTTTCCGATTCGGTCCATTTTTCCTTCAGCAGGTCAGGCCCGTCCGGCGGGGACGGCTCGGTCGGTATTCGCACGGATTCAATTACGTCTCTGAACTCCGGATCCGCCGCCAGGATGTAACGAACGTTATACAGGCTGATGAGATAATTTCGCCGAATCAGCCAGGACCATTCGTAGTTCTCGCCCCACGACCGAAAGCCGAAAAGCAGCGGATGTTCAGCCGGCTGAAACGGGCCATAGTAGGAGATCGACTCGAACCCCATAGCAGCGCTTGTCTTCGGCAGGAGCAACTCGGCTGGGCGATGATGATACGATTTCGATAGGCCCCACACGCGGAATGGTTCGTCCGGCGCGTTTTCCTTCAGCCACGCAGCCGCCGGTGATCGCTGCGGGTCCGGGCAAGGCCAACCGCCCGCCGGAACGTCCACGAAACGAGCGATGAAGAAAAGATCGGCAACCACCAGCGCCGTCAGCACCCATACCCGCCGGGATGATGAACGAGTGAACGACCACACCGCGACGATGGTCGCCGCCGCAAGAACCAGCGGGACATAAACAGCCGGTGAAACCGGACTCAACGCCGCAGCCATTATGTCATAGGTGTAAGCGCCGGCAGGGATGGTCAGGAATAGTTGAAGTAATCCGCCGCCGTAAGTCTTCGCGATCGCCAGGACCAGCAGCGCGCCGAACATGCACACCGGCAGAAATCGCGTCGCCGACCGGCGGAACGTCCTGCCAAGATCGGCTGCCTGGTTCTTCATCAATGTGTCAATCCCAATCGCAGCCAGGACCGCCAAAGCCAAATCAATCACCAGCAGCATCCTGGCAGGGCATCGCACCGAGCCGAAAATCGGTATCATGTGAATCAGGCGATACGTCGGAAGGTAATACCCCAGCGACCAAACGGCAGCGCCAACGAGAATCCACGTCCAGAGACGAACGAACCGGCCTGAAGACTCCGTTGCATCAGGAGATGCCTTGGGCTTCCTGTACAGTTTCCAAATCGTTCCAGACGCAAGCGTCAGAGTTACCAACCCGACGTAGCCGAGCATCTCGCACAAATGCCAAGGCCCCCACCACTGCTACGAAAAGAAGTTCGGCGTACGATTCCCCATGATGAACGGGAAAAACGCCAGCACGCCCGCCAGCGGGAAAAAGGAGTTTTCACCGGCGACGACGTAAGGAACGCCCGACCGGATGGTCTGTTGGATATATGATGCCGTTGCGATTATCTGCGGAGCAAGGATTACTGAACCAACAACAGCCGCCGCTGTCGACGCCGCCAGCGATCGCCTGATAGGCCGGCCTCGAACGAGCAAATAGACAAACCAGACCACGACAAGGTGTATCGCCGTAGGCCAGTGCCCCGCCGCCAGAGTCAGCGCGAATATCGGCGCCATCCACGCAAAACCCGCCCAGCCGCCGGCGCGAACCTTCTCAATGGCCCAAAGCCCCCACGGCAGGAACGCCGCAGTCTGAATTATGCCCAGGTGTACGCGATGACCGACCATAAATCCGCAGAACTCAAACACCACTGCGCCGAACACCGCCGCCGGTAAGACCAGACCGATTCGCCTCATGTACAGATACGCCCCCCCACCGGCTAGGGCGAAGGCCAGGAAAATACACAGGCTGTAAGCCAGCCCCGGCGGGAGGAAAAGGAATATCCAGTTGGGCGGGAAGAATACCCCGCTCTGCGGGTCGGCCAGAAGCGCCACCCCCCCGGCCTCACCTGCGTTCCACAACGGTAATTGACCCGAGCGAACCTGCTCAGCCGCCATCACCCGCAGCGGATAATAATAAACCACATCATCCTCTCCCGCAGAGGTCGGGCAACTCCACAGCGGATACAACATCCCCATCGGGAGGAGCAGAAAAAGCGCGGAGATGAGGAACCTTCGGAACATCTTTAATGTCCAATGACCAATGTTCAATGACCAATCAATGTCTAATTCCCAATGCCTAATGTCGAAACGTCCCAAGTATTGGTTGGTCATTCACTGGTCATTAGACATTAGACATTGGACATTAATGCTTTTTCTCCGCCCAGGCCTTCAGCGCCGTCAGTTCCTCGTCGCTCATTGCGTAGCCGTGTTCGGGAGCGGGGTATGCTCCGTTTCGACAGTCGGCGACGTAGGCCTCGAAGGCCTGCAGCATCGGCGTGCGGAGGTCGGTGTATTTCTTGACGAACTTCGGCGTTCGCCCTTCCGTCAGGCCTATCATATCATGCGTAACGACGACGAACCCGTCGCATCCCGCTCCTGCGCCGCATCCGATGACGGGCACGGAAACCCGCTTTGCGACCATCTCGGCAGGCTCAGGCGGGACTGCCTCCAGAAGCAGCGCTGAAGCGCCGGCTTCGACCATCATCTTGGCTGTTTCGATTATCTCAATCGCCCCTTCGGAGGTTTTTCCGGCGACCTTGTACCCGCCGACCTGTCCTGCCCGCTGGGGCGTCAGTCCCATGTGCGGCATAACGGGGATACCGGCTGTCGCCATCGCGCGGACCGTTTCAAGTAATCGGCGGTCGCACTCTATCTTGACGCAATCGGCGCGGGCCTCCACGACGTACCTTCCGGCGTTGGCAACCGCAGCAGCCGGGGAGGTGTAGGTCAAAAACGGCATGTCCGCCACCAGGTACGCCAGCGGCGCGCCCCGTCGGACCGCCGCCGTCAGCGACACCGAGATGTCCAGGCTGACGCCGATGGTATCCGGCAGACCCAGCACAGGCCCGGCCAGTGAGTCGCCGACAAGGATTACCTCGACCCCGGCTGACTGCTGGATCGACGCCATCGTCGCGTCGTAACAGGTCAGCATGGCGAACTTTTCGCCGGCGGTCTTGTGCTTGTTCAACGTCGCTATCGTGATTTTCTTTTCCAGCGCCATACGAGCATCACCTTATTTAAGAACAAAGTCCAAGTGGCAGGCACGTCCATGCCATTCCGTGTATATTTTTCTAACTAACCCGTCAGTCCGCAACATTAAAAATTACTGGCGCCATGCCTTAGTCGCAGGGACAGGCATGACGCCCGATAATGGTGATTCAGTTTTCCTTGCTTATTCTTTGAGGATCGCGCCTTTGTAGACGTTCATCGGCGTGCAGATATCCTTCGGCGTGTTGGCGTTCCTGTCGCGCATGTACATCAGCACGTAGTCCAGTTCGCCGTCCGCCTGGCTGGTGAATGTGAACAAAAAACGGGTGGTCAAATCGGCAAGCCCTCCGCATTGCGGGGGATGATGTTGGGATGATGTTGAAGCGTTGAGGCGTATAGTAACATATCCCCCGGCAGTGCCGGGGGCTTGCTTACGGGTGCTTCTTACACGGACACCCCCAAGCACATCCCGGCGCGCCGGGACTTGGGGGTGGCACGAATTTCCATCCCTTT
>CAYUYD010000229.1:0-4629 GCA_964449105.1 uncultured Planctomycetaceae bacterium
GATAACCTCTATTATGTTGAGATGTTATCGATTATTTATTGAAAGCGAGATTTTGAGGAAATGCATTTGTTTAGCAGCTTTCTTTTGGTAATGTGCATCAATGATCTATAAAAAAGTTCAAATGCAAAATCTCTGTGCTAAAGCATCCAAGGTGATGTTTGTTGCGATCTCGTCGTGGGGAATGAGCAGGTAACGCCAGGGTTTGCCTCCATTACTCAGGGCATGGCTCGATGCGTTGGCGCACCATTTGACGGCAGTGTCCTTTTTGGCCAAAACAATGGCATCCTCCATCTGGTTGCGCATCTTCGGTTCGAGCATGAAAATCATCTCCGACGTCTCGGCCACAAAATCCGGCTGATATTCGAGATGATCGGCGCCAACACGATAAAAAATCTGAAACTGGCCCTTGGCGGGTTTGAACCACTTGATGGCATCCCTATCGAGGATCACGGCAAGCTTACGTTCGGCCTCCGAGTCGAACTTTTGCACCGGATACAGGCACCGGGTAAAACCGCTAAAGAGATATTTCGCCATATTGCTCTTGTCTGAAGGAGACACATGGTAATCAAGGGGCGGCTCTGCTGCGGAATGCGTATAGGCGCTTTCCTTAAGCTCTGTATAGCCCTTGCTGACAATCACTTCATAACCGGCCACATCCTCCCAGTAATGGGCATGCATCTGCGCGTGGATAAACTGCGCGATATCGCGCTGGTAGCAGCGAAGCACCTTGCGCGTGTCTTCCTCGGAAAGGTAGGTTTTAAAATGTTCCACTGTCTGTGCGGCCAGATCATAGAGCAGATCGGCATGGTCGTCATAAGAAATATCATCGAAATCGACCAGGCCGCTCACCACATAGTCCTCCAGGCGTGATTCCTCAATGCCGCCACGGCTCAATGCCAGCACTTCTAATTGGTGGGTCCGGAGGTGCTGAATCCATAGCTCGTCGGAGACGGCCGGATACTTCAGCGCTTCCAAGGACAGCATGAAGGGTTTGAAACCCGATTTCACCTCCCCTTTCGGCGTCACGAGGATACGCGGAATGGTGATGGACTGCTCGGTGATCAATTCCACTGTCTTTGCCACGACGGCGGCGATGTCCGGCTTCTCCGTAACGCCCTCCAGTTCCAATTGCTCGGGCTGACGTTGTTCCTCCACCGCTTTGACAATGAAAGCCTGAATCTCCGGTTTCTTCAGGTGGTTCATATTCGGCAGCATTTGCGGCTGGTTTTCAAGCTTACGAATTACCTCCCAGGCAATATTCGCCACTTTCTGTTCTTCCTGCTTCGTGAAAGCCTGCGCCTGGTCCTGCCCTGCTAATGTAGTACTGCCCGTAACCTGTTGTGGTTTGACCCCCAATTTCGTCGCCAGGTGCGTCTGCGACACCACCGTGACCATCTTCTGCCCCAACTCCGCCTCGTCCAGCACGACCGCCTGCAACCGGATCGCCGAATCGGGCCGGTTGGCCTCGTCGATGATTTCCTGAAACTTGTCATGGGCCACAATGTTCAGACGGTCCACGGCCATGACACCGGTTCGCTTGCCGTAGGGCAGGCGGAGACCCCGGCCGATGGACTGTTCGATGAGGATGCGGGCGTTGGCCGCTCGGAGGGGAACGATGGTGTAGAGGTTGGTCACGTCCCAACCTTCCTTGAGCATATTGACGTGAATGACGATCTCCGTCGGCTCAGACGTCGCTTCTACCTGGAGCAGGCGTTCGATCATTTCCTCCTCTTCCCTGCCGGTTCTGCTGGAGTCCACTTGAATGACCTTGTCCTGGTATTCCCCCTCAAAGAAAGCGTCCGACCGGATCAATTGCATCAACTGGCCTGCATGGGTCGTGTCGCGGGCAATTACCAGCAGGAACGGCTTTACGATCGGTTTACCGCTTTCCCGGGCGTATGTTTCAAGTTCCACCTTCACGCTTTCGTGCAGACGGACGCCGTCCTCTAACTTCAGACGTTCGATCTCCTCATGAGACATCCCCGCCGGGTTGAAATTCTTGCGGGTCACCACGGCTGGTTCCTTTACAAAGCCATCGGACATCGCCCTGCTCAGGGGATAGTCGTAGATCACATTCTTGAACGGAATAGCCCCACGGCTCGTTTCCACAAAGGGGGTGGCGGTCAATTCCAGGCCCAGGATCGGTTTAAGCTCGTTGATGGCCCGCACCCCGGCGCTGGCCCGGTAGCGGTGCGATTCGTCCATGAGCAGCACCAGATCCGGCAGGCCCGAAAGGTAATCGAAATAGCTCTGCCCGATGTATTCGGAAAGGCGCTTGATGCGGGGCGATTTGCCGCCGCGCACCTCCGAGTTGATCTTGGAGATGTTGAAGATGTTGATCTTGCAGCGCAGAAATTCGTCGAACAGCGTGACCGCCATGCCTTCGTAGTTGTCGCCAGTGACGATGGACGGGACGTCCGTCGCAAACTCGGCAATTCCCTTGAACACGTATTTCGGCGTGTTGGGCGTGAAATCGGCGATGAGCTTGTTGTAGATGGTCAGGTTCGGCGCCAGGACGAAGAAGTTGTTGACGCCGTGGGCCAGATGCAGGTAGCTGATGAAGGCGCCCATGAGCCGTGTCTTCCCCACGCCGGTAGCGAGGGCAAAGCACAGCGACGGAAACTCCCGCTCAAAGTCCGCCACTGACGGGAACTCGCTTTGAATGGCCGAAAGCTGGGCGTCCAAAACATAATCCTTGCCTGGAGGCGCAATTTCCGTGATGCGGTCGAGGATTTCCAGGGATCGGCGCTGCGGCTGACGCAGGCTCAATCGGCCGGCGATGGCGTTCACATGTCTGTTCATTCCCCACCCCCTTCCTCGAAAAGTTCCTGTTGCCCGGGCTTGGACGGCGCTTTGGGCAGGTTCTCCACCCGCAGGCTGTAATCGTCGTGGCCCCACTCGCAACGGGAAAGAACCTGCCGGGGGATCTTCTTTACCGTCAGGCTTGGGTAATTCCCCCGACCGCGGAAGGCGGTGCAGAGGACCAGGAGCGAACGCTCCGGCCCGACCTCGTCGGAAAGCTGCAGGAGCTGCTCGTGGGACAGGTTTGCGGTGGTTACATAGATGAAATCCCGCTCCGTGGAGCGGCCATGCTGCCAATAGACGGAATCGCTGGGAGCGTAGGTGAAGCCTTCCAGCTTGCAGAGCGCCTCGGCCAGCATGGCGGCGTTGTAAGCCTTGTTGATGACCCAGTTACCCCACTTGTCCTTTTCCAGGAGCGATGGCGCGAGCCGGTAGTAGCGGAAGCCGCCGCCCCCCTTCCACCCCACACTTTTCGTGATACCTCCGGGGTCTTCACCGTCGATGACCTTCCTCAGACGCGGGATGATGTGGGTGTGGCAATGTTCTCCCAGCTCCACCATGATCCACCGCCGCCCCATCTTATGGGCCACGGCGCCGGTGGTGCCGGAACCGGCGAAAGAATCGAGGACGAGGTCGCCGGGGGCAGAAGCCATAGTGAGAATACGATGAATCAGTCTTTCTGGTTTTGGGGTTGTAAAGACATCGCTATCATTGAAGGTCTTGATTTCTCGCTTGGCATCCTGATTATCTCCCACCTCCGTGCGCAACCAGATGGTTTTGGAAACGGAACCTTCCTTCACGTCGGAAAGAAATCGTTTTATACGCGGTACGTTAGCACCTTTAGGACCGAACCAGATGCGATTGTCCTTGGTTAGCTCATCTAACTTTTCTTTTGACACTCTCCAACAGTATCCAGCAGGAGGATTGACAACTCGTCCCGATGGTGTTGTGATTGGATAATCGGTAGAAGGGGTGTAGGTTTTAACGGATAAGTCACCCGAGGTCCAGATACCACGTGGATCGTTGTCTGTGTTTTTATAGCGTGCATCCATTTCATCAGTACGAGGCAGGAGATTTGGTCTCCATATCTCCTTATTCTTTGCGAAAGCAAGCACATGGTCGTGGTTGTCTGAGAGCCATTTGGCATCGTTCTGCGGTGAAAATTTCTTTTCCCATATTACATTCGCCACAAAATTCGCCCGCCCAAACACCTCATCACACAGCACTTTGAGATAATGCGCCTCGTTGTCATCGATGGTGATCCATAGCGAACCGTCATCGGAAAGCAGCCGCCGGATGATCTCCAACCGGTCTCGCATCAGCGACAGCCAGATGGAATGCTCCAGTCCGTCGTCGTAGTGGGTAAAGGCGCTGCCGGTATTATAGGGCGGATCGATGAAGACGCATTTTACCTTTCCGGTATACTCAGCCTCCAGGGCCTTCAACGCCAGCAGGTTGTCACCGAAAATCAGACGGTTGTCGAAAATGTCTGTATCCTTCACCCGGTGTTTGGCGTGGTAGGACTTTTCCGGATCTTCCAGCAGAATCCGCGGCTCCAGCCTCGGCCGGTTCTCCTTCCCGATCCAGGTCAACTCTAACCGCTGGCTTTTAGCCATCCACAACCTCCCAATGACCGCCTTTAGCCGGACCTATTCGCTTGATGAACCCCTTCGCCTTAAGTTTCTCCAAATTGTATTCAACGGTCTTTTTCGTGAGATTTCCTGTTTTGGCCATCGATCCTTTACTAATGGACGGATTCTTTTCGATCAGGGTGTAAATCTTTTTCTCATTTGCAGACAGGTTTTCTATCCCCTTTTCTACCCCCTT
>CAYUYD010000230.1:0-4617 GCA_964449105.1 uncultured Planctomycetaceae bacterium
AGTTTTTTTCTTTTCTTCGTGTTCTTTGTGTCCTTTGTGGTTTGAATTTTTTGTAGGAAACTAGCGGGCCTGCTATTCTGTTGTAATCAGATTATGAACGCCGCAGAGGATAACTGGACGGTCCTTCGTCTGATTAATTGGATGAAGGATTATTTCGCCCGGTCGGGTCTGGACGAGCCCAGGCTGGCCGCCGAGGTGCTGCTTGGGTATGTCCTGGACTGCCGGCGAGTGGCGCTGTACACGCAGTTCGACCGGACGCCGAACGGCGAGCATCTGTCTGCCTTGCGCGAACTCGTCCGCCGGGCCGGCGGCGGTGAACCGATCGCATACCTGACCGGACAGAAGGAGTTCTATTCGCTGGCGATAAAGGTAACGCCCGACGTGCTTATCCCCCGCCCTGAAACGGAACTGCTTGTCGATGCGGTGCTGGATTATGCCCGCAGCCGGAACGACAAGCCCCTTAGGTTGTGGGATGTCTGCACAGGCAGCGGATGTGTGGCGGTCGCGGCTGCGAAACATTGCCCGAACCTGTCGGTCCTTGCGACCGACATTTCCGCCCCTGCCGTTGCGGTGGCGCGCGAGAACGTCGAGCGGCACGGACTTACTGATCGCATTTGCGTCGAACAGGCAGACTTATTAACGTGGCCGCAAACACCGCGGCCACGGCACCAAGGTCCATTCGACATTATCACAGCCAACCCGCCTTACGTAACCGATGCGGAGATGGAGCAACTTCCCGAACCGGTCAAGCGCGAGCCTGTCGAGGCCCTCCGCGCCGGGCCGACAGGATTGGAATTCATAGACCCCCTGGTCCGCCAGGCCCCTTCCCATCTGAAACCCAACAGCCTGCTGGCAGTGGAAATCGGTTTCGGTCAGGCAGGGCGGGTCTATGACCTGCTGTCCGAAGGACTCTGCGAGAACGAAACCGGCCGCTACGAGAATATTCGTTTCCTCAAAGACGCAGCCGGAATCGAACGGGTCGCAATAGCACATACAATTGCAGGTTGAGGATTGCAGAACCAAGTATGGCCGTGGGCCAGTTGAACTACCTTACGCACTGTTAACTGTGAGGTTGGATTACTGTTCCAGTATTTCGAAGACCGGCGAGGCAGTTAGTCCGTGATTGTTGAGCAGATATTCGTCGGTCCACTGTTCGTGGTTCGGGCTGAAGTGTCCCGGTCCGGTCCACGCAACCCATGGCGTATGAAGCGGGCCGAGAATGTTCTTCCGTCCACCGATGACCTCGACGCCGACCTCATCAGCTCCGGCGGTAAGTGCGTCGGTAATATCGGCGCTCATTGGCGGCCAGGGCAGCACGAAGGTTTCGGCGCCAACGTGGACAGCGGCGGCGGTGCACTTGACTCCCGGCAGCGCCAGCCGGACGCGCCGCCCGGCCGCGAGGGCGGAGCGGACCGAATCAGGAACGCCGATTCGATACTCAACGGCTCCACCGTAGAAATCCAGTCCCAGACCGACCCACGAACCGGCAGGCAGTTCCGTCGGCGGAACGGTCAACGTGTAGCCGTCAAACGTAGGTCTCGGGCCCGTCCGGCGGACGCCGAAAGGCCCGACCAGATGCAGGTCTTCCAGTTCCATGTCCGAGCGGTAATCGAACCGCAGAAGAAGTTCGTTTTCGCCGGTCCTGACAGCGCCGCTAATGTCGATCGTCTTGATGGCCTCGTCAACCCACCAGCCGACTGGTTCGGACGCGACTGTTTGCCCGTTGAGGAGGATTTCAAAATCTTCCGGGCGTTCGATTGCGACATGCAGGGACGCTGGCACATCGGAGACGTGAAAGTTGAAGACCATCTCGCACCGGCCGAGCGGTTTCCGGTCGGCCCGGCCTGTGGCGGCAAGGTGCCAGGGCTGCTGGGCGCCGCCGTTCCGCTTCGGCAGGCCGAAATGGGTGCGTATCTTCTCATCCGCCAGCAGCACCGGCGTCGCCGCCGAGAAATCCCCCTCCCCGACGCGGAACCGGCAGAGGTCCAGCGGGAAACTGTTGGGTTCGAGCAGTTTTATCTTCCATGGCGGCGAAACAGCAACGGCGGAGGCGACCTCGGCCGGTTCGAGAGGTTCATCGGCCTCGACGTGGAGACCCACGCTCACCAGCGCCGAACCGCTCGGCGGAAGGTGCAGGTCGAACTTGACCCTGCGGCTGGACATGGAGGTTTCAACTCGCCGCCGCCTTCCCGTCATGGCATCCCAGAGAATCACCGGTCTTCGGCCTTGGACAGAAATATGAACGTCGTGGGCGACCTGGCGGTCGCAGGACTGGACAAACAGCATTCGTCCGCCCTTTACCTTCCGCAGCATGGTCCAGACGTATTCAGCCCTGCGACCGCTGTCCGTGATGACGACCCGCCGCTCAAGGCGTTCCTCGATGGCTTCGACAACGGCTTTCGGGTCCGAGGAGCACGTGCCGGACTGTTCCAGCAGGCGCGACAATTCGTCGGAGGTCTCCCCGTCGATTCGGTCCGGCGGGCTTCCGGCAAACAGCACCCGCCCGCCAGCGGAGACGAACTCCTTCAGCATCGCCACCGTACTCGCCCGAAGCGTAACCGCCGGCGGAACGAGCACGAGGCGGTATTTCATCTTCCCGAGGCGCAATTCGTCTTTGGCGACCTTTCCGTACCGCCCCAGCAGCGATTCGTCGGCCAAATCGTAGTCGTAATGCCCGTCCAGCAGCGACAGCAGCAGCGACTGGAAAGGGCGGTCCAGTTCGGCGACGGGACTTATCTCATCGGTTTTAAACCACGACAACTCTTTGCTGCTCGGTAGGAACAGTCCCCAGGCGCTCTCGACCGGATGTATCATCAGCACGTCGCGGACCGGTTTGCCGCGGGTGAGCATCAGGCTCAGCCGGGCGAAGTAGTCCTCAACCGTCCGGTAGTACTTCCACCACGGGCTGTGGGGAAAAATGCTGGCGGGGTAGTCGCGTTTGGCCCCGCCGGCCAGACTGTAGAACGACAGGTGCGGGCAGCGGAAATTGACGCCCAGAACGTACTGCCAAGACGCATTGAACTTGTGCCCTTCCAGTGGCCAGTCCCATCCCGTGCAACCGTACAATTCGCTCAGCACGCGCCGGCGCCCCAGTTGGTCGGCGACGGAAGTGCACTGCTTGACCGTGGCGATCTCGTCGCGCTGGTCGGTGAGGATGTCGATGCCGGGCCACTGCTGGTGGGCGTAGTGCGGCATGGCGGCGCCGATGTGCTGAACCTGAAGCGGCAAAGTACCCTCTGCCAGGTAGTGACCCGTCAAAGCGATCCCGTTCTGCTTGCACCAACGCCCGATCTGGGCTGAAAAATTCTTAACAAACAATTCCGTTACAGTCCGGTAGTAATCGTAGCGGACCTTGCTGAAGGCCCCCTCGGCCAGGACGAACGCCAGTTCGACCAGATGCTCGCGCAGATCGTAGCCGCGACGGCGCTTGAACTGCTGCGGCAACTGCTTCGTCCACGGCAGCGCCGCAGCAAGACCGTCCAGGCAGACCGAGCCATGGGAATAGTTCGGCTCGTCGGTGAAGATGGCCGGAACCACCGGCCCGAAATCCTTTCCGAATCGGTCGGCGTAAGCCTGGTGCGTCAGGGTGATGAATTGTCCCACTGCCTCGGCGCTGAGTGTGTCCAGATAGGGCGCGTCGTTGAACCATCGTTCCGGACCGGCCGGCGCGACGGCAAATGAAATAAGCGTCTCGCCGTCAGCGGGGCGCTCGCCCTTCTTCAAGGACCGATAATCCAGGACGTGCCCGGAGTCGTCCAACTTCACGGCAAAGTCCGCGAGACGTTCCATCTCCGCCGGCGCACGCTCCTGCCTAAGCGCAACCAGCAGATGCAGGCCCAGGTCGGGTCGGTTTCGGGTAACCATTCCACCGGCGCTTCCCGATGGCCAGCGATCCTCGTCATAGAGATAGGCCTTCATACCGAGCCGGCGCGCCTGCTCTATGCACGCATCCACGCACGTGAACCACTGCTCCGACAGGTACGGCGTCTTCAAGCCGGAGCGACTGTGCATGAAGAAACCGCCCATTCCCGCAGAGTGCATCTGCTCAATCTGTCGGCGCAGGCGATCCGGGTCCAGCCAATCGTTCCACGCCCAGAACGGCGCGCTGCGATAAATGCTCGGCGGGTCCAGCCATATTTCGTCTGTCCATTCCACTGCTCCGCTCATTGGTCATCTCCCGATCTTCACAGCAAACCCTTTTCCTTGCGGGGAAAGTATTGTCGTCGGTCAATTGCGGCAGTCAAAGAAATAACGGCTTAAACCGTGGGGCTTGCGAATTGAGGATTGCGGGTCCACGGATTACACTGATTTCATGGATTCTTCATCATCCGCCTAATCTGTGTAATCTGTGGACTGATTGTGGATTGAGGAGTATCATCTTCGCGTGGAGTACTGATGGACCAGTTTATTATTCAAGGCGGACGTCGGCTTCGGGGCGAGGTGGCTGTCAGCGGAGCGAAGAACGCGGCGCTTCCGATAATGGCGGCGTGCCTCCTGGCCGACGGACCAAGCCGACTGACGGGCCTGCCGGAGGTCGCCGACGTAACGGCGCTGTCGAGGCTGCTGGGCGAACTCGGCGTCGAGACCAAACTCCAGGACGGCGCTATCGACCTGAAG
>CAYUYD010000231.1:0-4595 GCA_964449105.1 uncultured Planctomycetaceae bacterium
CATAAACACTCGACTCAAACCGCTTGAACAAGAGAACGCGCATCAGGCCCCGCAAGTTTGCCCCGGCATGTTGTAGGCTGACATACGGCTCTTTCTTCTGTTTCTCGGCGTGGACGTAGTGCCACAGGCCATAACGCGCGTAGGTCAGTTCCGCCACCATAGCTTTGGCCGGTTTGCCCTTCCGGGATTTGCCGAGATAGCCGCGCAACTGCTGGTAAAGTCCCTGGTAGGTGTCTTCAATGCTGTACGCGATGGTTTGAAGCTGCCGCTTCGGGAAAAACTGGTGCTTTCCGCCAACGAGCACATAGGCCTTCCGCCTGCCGTCGAGGTATTCCTGAAAACGACCGGGATCAACCGGCTCGTGTGTTTCTGCATCAAAACCATACCAACGCAAAATATGGTTGCGCGTGCGCCGGACAAGGATGTTGGCCAGCAAGTCGGGCAATTTCTTTTCCCCCCGCTCAATCAGTTTGAAGAACTCTTTCAGGTTTGGCGGGTCAACGGGCATGTCCGTCCGGTCGTCCTGGTGGAAAAGCTTGATCTGGTGGTAAACGTCCCACGCGCTTTTGTTCCGGGGCGTGGCGGTCAGGAAACAGCAACGGCGGCCGGTGGAAAGGAACGTCTGAACGACCTTATAGCGCTGGGTGTCGGGATGCCTGAGGTTATGGCTTTCGTCCACGAGGACAAAGTCACGATCCTTGTAGCGAAAATCCTTCAGGAGCTTGGTCACACCGTCGTTTTCGTCTTCCCGGAGATACCCCATCGAAAGGACTTGGGCGTTGAGTTGATAAACCTCGTTGTACCGTTCCCACATTTCCTTGAGCGGGGCGGGACAAATGACCAGCGGGCGCGCGTGGTCCGTGCGCTCAAAATGCTTCACGATGGCCGCGCCGATGTAGCTCTTGCCCAAGCCGACCACGTCCGACACAAACCCGCCGCCATAGTCTTTGATCATGGCGATCGCTTGCTTGAAGGCGACCTTCTGGAATTCTGCCAGCCTACGAAAGATGTCGTCATCCCAGAGGAGTTCCTGCTCTTCCTCGCCCTCCAGCCGGTCTTTCACGAGGGCAAAAAGCGTCTTCATGTAGATGTCGTAAGGCCTGACCTGCGCCGCCGCCCAGGATTCCCTGAGTTCCAGCATCAGCGTTTCGTCGAATTCCTGCGCTTCTTTCCAGAGATCATCGAACCAGCGGACAAGTTCCTGATGGTTCTGGTTACCCTGAACGATCACGTTCAACTCGGTGTTGTGAGTCAACCCGGCCAGGGTCAAGTTGGAGGACCCCACAACCGCGATGCCTTTTTCGTGCCGGGCAACCTCCTGGCCGACCGTATCGAACACTTTGCCGTAGTCGCAAATGTACGCCTTCGCATGGAGTCGACCTTTCGTGTAAACGCAGACCTTCAGTCGCTTCTCCTGGATCATCTGAATAAGCCCGGCAATCAGCGCCTGCACCTCGTCGGTCTGGTCCATCAACTCCACGGAATTCCGGAGATTCCCGGCCGTCTCCTGGGCCATCTTTCCGGCTTCTGTGCGCTTGGGGTAAGCCTGTCTCTCGACCTCTTCTGCTGCGAGATCGAGGTGGCGGTAACCTTCCGCCAGCATTTCAACGGTCTCGCGGTTGGTCGTGTTGCCGATCAGCAGACGGAGTTCCTTCAGGCTCAAAAGGCGCCCGGCTACACTCGTCAGTCCGGAGAGGAAAAGGTAGCCAACGGCAAACCGCGCCCGTTCGCTGGAGCCAAGCATCTGTCCGAGATGGTCAACCAGCTTCTCTGTTCGATTGTCGATGATGTCATGGGTGGGCATTTTACAGCCCCAGTTCTTTTTTCAACTTCTTATGGGTTTTCCACTTTTTGTTCTTCGCCCTTACCTGCAGGGCAGAAGCATAGTCCCCTCTTTCCATCTGCGTCGCATAAACAATCTCACCTTCCCTCGCATATTCCGACAGCAGAGAATCTTCGCTTTCAAACTCTTCCGGCGTCATTGTGAGGATATCGAAAGGTATCATGAATTTCCGGATCGTCGAGATTTCCGCTTCCTTGGTCAACCGTGCCCGTTTGAAGATGTCTTTATTGCGGAAATCCCTCGAGATGACGATAATATCGATGTCGCTCTCCTCCGTGGCCTCTCCACTGGTCTGCGACCCGAAAAGAATGATCTTTTCGATATTCAGCCCCGTTTCCCGAAGGCGATCTTTCATAAACCCGATGGCTTCTACTGCCTTGCTTTCAGCCATTTCAGAACCTTTCTGCTTTTTTCGACAATGATGAGTCGGGTTGCTTTGCCATAGGTTTTAAACTTTCACATAGATGGTTTCAGGCTCTATGCCTTCTTCAGTCGGGCCTCGACGAGGTGTCGGTGTGATAGTCTATGCTGTCGCGTTGGCATGGCTCAGTAGGCAGGAACGCCGGTCCTTGCGGCGATCCAGTCCATTGTCTCCTTGAACACGGGGCATTCCAGTTGTCCGGAATTGCTGAATAGCAGCTTCTTGATATCGGTGACTTTCTCCAAAACGACTTTTGCATGCACGGTGTCACGATAACTACGGCCCTTCTTTGTTCGAAACAGTTCTTCAACTACGTACTTCGGCGGTTTTTGCTGGTTCTGGTCTTCGATGGGATGCCGCCATTTTCCAAGTGTTTCCTCCGTTCCCAGTGTCTGTCGCAGTTCGTCCACAGCGGCCAGCAGCAAAGCCTCAAGGTCATGCTTCAGTGCGCTTGGAAAGAAACGAGCAAGTGTCGCCTGCGCTTTTGCAGGCGATAACAGAAACACCGTCTGAAGTGCGCCTTGGACAAGCCGAGTCTGGACGGCCTTGAGTTCCTGCAGATCAGCGTGCTTGAACTCCGTGTGCGAATACTCCGCGTTCGGATAAAGGTCGGGCAATCCAACAACCAGATCGTGATCATTGTTGACCACTTTTTCGGCGGCTCGATGACCAATCTTACAAAAGTAATGAGACTTATCGTCGAGGGGATGAATCTGAATGCCCCAACCCTTCTTGCCGAGTTCGGTTCGCCATGACGCCCATAAGGTGTTCAAGGCGATCTGGTCTGATTCTCCTTCAACGAACACCCAGACTTTCATTCTGCCGCCTCCAGTTCGCCAGAACGATGCAGGTCGCCTAAGGTTTCGCCCGTAACGGCCTTTAGCATTTGGGCCAGTGTTTTGCGATCCGCCGGCCGACGCCATGTAGCCTTGGGTTCCTCGCTTATTCGGGACATGACTGAAATATCGGCAAGGCCGAACCTGTTCAACAAGTCCGGGCTGTGCGTTGTCACCAGCACCTGCGTACGCTCTGCCGCAGTCTTAATCATATCCGCAACGACCGGCATCAGTCTCGGATGCAGACCTGTCTCGGGTTCATCCACCATCACCAGCGGCGGCGGTACGGGATTCAACAGCGCCGCTGCAAGACAGAGAAACCGCACCATGCCGTCGGACAATTCCCAAAGTTCCATGGACCGCTGCATTCCTTTCTCTCTCACCCGGACAAGCACTTGCGCCGGAGTGCCGTATGTCGTATCGCAATGGATTTCTTCCAGCGCCGGATACGCAGCTTTCATGAATTCCCGCAGATCGTTTGCGGCTGGGCGATAATCGTAACGGGTGAGAACTTCGTGCAAGACAGTTCCCAAGTTTTCGCCATTCAGGCCCAGCAAGGTTATGGGCTTGATCTCTGCCGCCTTGGTGCGGAGATTGGAGAACCGTGTTACGTCAAACCCCGGATAGAACGCCATGTTCGCCAGCAACACCCGCGCCGAAGATGGGATTGGGAATTCGTTGAAGAAACGGATTTGCGACAGCAACAAGGCGGGTTCCTGGGCCGGAACCGGCAGGTTGACTCCGATGCCGTTCTTTTCCGCAGTCTCCCGCACCTGATTTGTCTGCGGAAGCGCTTCGTCGAACGGGACAAGGCCGTGTTGTCCGCGGCTGTAGATTTGCCGGCGATAGGGCGTTGCTTCCAGATACTTGAATGCTTCGCTATAGCCGGGAGCCGGTTCCGGTTTGCGCAACACCTCATATTGCGCTTGCACTTGCCCCTGCACATCACCCTGCAAAGAAACCTCATAGTAGAGCTTCTGATCGTCATCCAATGGCAGTCGGCTCCAGAAAGAATTGCCGGGTTTCTCGAACGTTATCTTCCAGCCCAGCTTGTTTTCTCCTGTCGAGGCATTCAACAAGGAAGACAATCCCCAGTGCCATCCTATCGCGGTGTTCAATGGCGAATCGGCACACTGTGCGATCAACTGCAGGCAGTCCAGCAATGTGCTCTTACCGACTGCGTTTGCCCCGATGACTACCGTAAGGGGACGGAAATCGGCGACAAACCCGTTCAGAAGGCGATAACCTTGAACTTCAATTTTCGTGATCATGGGACACCTCATTGTATTTACATTTCACCAATGGAATGCATTCATTTCAGCCAGCATGTCCGTCTGCTTGGAATTCGCTGCAACACTTGCCAAAACGATCAGGCGGTTAAGGTTTTTGTAACGCCGGTTTTATATTTTCCCCGACGCGGCGTGCGATCCGGATACATTTTTCACAGGTTTCACGATCCGGCATTGCATCCGGCAGGATGCTGAAAAGAGGGTAT
>CAYUYD010000232.1:0-4572 GCA_964449105.1 uncultured Planctomycetaceae bacterium
GTGCGCGAGACGACCCGCGTCGTCGGACGGTACGTCCTGACGGAAACGACCTCCTGGCCGGGCTGAGCGGACAGACCCACGATGACATCATCGCAATCGCCGACCACGCCATGGACACCCATAGCCAGGGCGGACGCGGGTGCGTGGAACTGGCCGAACCGTACGGCATCCCCTACCGATGCCTGATACCGAAAGGGTTCCGAAATCTGCTTATTGCGTGCCGGGGGGCGAGTTTCAGTTCGATTGCCGCATCCAGTTGCCGACTGTCGCGCGTGATGATGCGCCTGGGCGAAGCGGCGGGAGCTGCCGCCGCCCTATCCGAGGAGATAGGTGTGGATCTTCCGGAGGCGCCGACCCGGCGAATATGGGATACGAATCAGGACGAGTTGTAACCGGCTACGATTTCGGGCAGTTGACGGAGCGACGTGATGCGATGATCGGGGCGGATCCGCCGGTGCCGCCTGGCGCCGCTGGGGTCCTTCAATACCGTAACCATTCCGACCTGTCTGGCGCAGCCGATTTCGGCTGGCGAAGTCGGCAAGGGCTATCCCCCTTGGAATCGAAAGAACCTGTCGGTAGTATTCAAAACACCGACGACGTCGGTGACTACGCGGAGCAAGCAGATGATACCTGTAATTCAAAACGCCGATGTCCTCGTCGTCGAGTCAACGCTTGCCGGTTGTGTCGCTGCGTCGAAAATCGCCAGGCAGGGCAAGAAGGTGGTTATTGCCTCTTCAGGCACATCGCTCGCCCATGAGATTTCGATCTGCCTGAGGCCATGGGCGCAAGAAGACCAACTCAACGCGATGCCTAAGGAAATTGCCTCTTTCCTCAAATCGTGCGTCAAACATCGGACCAAAGACGGTGAGTTAATCTTCAATGTGGCGAAGATTACCCGGGGCTTAGAGGACCGGCTTCTGGACGCCTGCGTTACAATCTATTACGACGTTCGACCCTGTGGCGTGGTGCGGGTGGGCAGGCGAATCTCCGGCGTGGTATTCGCAGGGAAGGCAGGACTCGTAATCATCGGAGCCCGTGCGGTTGTCGATTGCACACAGGAAGCCGGGATCGCCGCCCAGGCAGGAGTACGACTGGTTGACAGAAAGACGCGTAACGGCGGTCTCGGCGTTCGATACAGCATGCTGTGCAGTGAGCGGCCGCCGGCAATGGAACTTCTCGTTGAGGGCGTCCATGAGATGGTTGGCGGAAAGATTATTTTCCACGGGCCGTTTGGCAGAATTCTGCATGCGACTCGATGTGAAGGGCGCCGGCGCGTTTCGAGATGCGGAGCTTGCCCTTAAAGCACGCTTCGTTGCGACGAAGGCCGCTCACGAATTAAAAGCAAAAAAATCGGGGGGATGGAAGCAAGCAGCCTTTGCGCGTGGTGGGGATTCGCTTCTCGTGGAGCCGACCAGGCGCTTACGCGGCCGGTCGCGCGGATTCAAGATAGAGATTGCTTCCTGCCTGCCCCAGGGGGTTGATAATCTTCTCGTGTGCAGTCCTGCCATCGACGTGGACGACAAGGCCGCTAATGCATTACACAGTCCGCTCAATACGGTCGCGATTGCACTGGTCGTCGCCCAGGCCGACTGGGACAAACTGTGCGCCGATGGCCAGGACCTCACCGACGCCGATGTTATCCTAGCGACTAATGCCAAGCCCGTACGCAAGAGGCTGCCGAACGTCGATGTGCGATTCAACGAGACGGCAAAGCCCATTTACCGGACTGCTATGCACGTGGACCTCGGCGAGCTGAATATCCCGATCGTGGCCGAGTGCGATGTGCTGGTGGTCGGCGGCGGCACCAGCGGCGTTCCCGCCGCGCTGGTCGCTTCCAAAAATGGAATGGACACCATCCTCATCGAAAAACACTCAGATCTGGGCGGCACACACACCATCGGCGGTGTGTCGGTGTACTGGTTTGGCAGAAAGACGGACTTTGTCCGGCGGCTCGATCGCAGCGCCTCAACCCTGATGTCGCAGACCGGCATGCCGAAGTGTGTGGGAATACTCGATTTGCTGATGCGGACAGGGACGCGCGTCGTGCCCCAGTGCTTGGCCGCAGGCGTGCTCGTCAAGGACAATCAGGTCAGAGGCATCGTCGTGGTTACGCCCAATGCCGGCCTCGCGGCAATCACGTCGAAGGTGGTTATCGACGCTACGGGAGACGGCGACCTGGCGGCGTGGGCAGGCGCCGACTATGCCTGGGGAACAACCAGAGATGCGATGGTCATGTGGTATTCCTTCGCACACTTCATGGGGGCTGAACCAGAGGCCAACCGCCAATTCCAATCCCCCCTCGACGCGCGAGATGCGACCGACCTGTCGCGAGCGATTATCACGGCACGCCGACGAGGTGGTTTGTGGGGGAAAAAGGGTGAATTCCCCATATACTACCTCACGGCGAGGGAATCACGACACATCAAGGGACGCTACACGGTAACCTATGCCGACATATTAAACCGGCGCAGGCACCCGGATGTCGTTGTAGTCTGCGAGTCGAATTTCGACCTGAAAGGAATCGCCGCAAGCGACCTGGCACACTGCGGCTACACGGAAAAGGATTTCAGAAAAAACTACACCGTTTGCATTCCCTATCGCGCGCTCCTGCCCGAAAAACTGGAAAATATCCTCGTGATCGGAAGGGCCTTTTCTGTAACCCACGACGCCCTGTCGCTTGCCCGAATGCAGCGCGACATGATGGCGATGGGCGGTGTGGGCGGCATGGCGGCCTCGATGGCTGTCAAGAGCGGAAAGACACTCTCGTCTGTCAACGTCCGACAGTTGCAGCAGAATCTCCTCAAACTCGGCATCCTGTCAAAAAATGACCTGAAAGGCCTGCCGCCCGCGGATGACAAAGCAAATCAGAGACTGAGCAAAGAACAACTGATAAAACTCGTCAGCGAATTGGCGCGTGGGACCTTGTCTCTGCCCGGGCAGGTGATGGTGTTATGCCATGGGAAGGCCGCCGTCCCTATACTGACCGAAGCGCTGACGAATGCCCCACAGCAAGGCAAAGTGCCGCTGGCTAAGGCGCTTTGCTTCCTCGGTGAAACCGAAGGCGTTCCAATACTTCTCGATGAGATCAGACGACAATTCGCCGCTGACAGGCTCCCGGGCACGAGACAAAAAACGCACGAAGTCCCCGACCACGGTTACGCGCCGGAGCCTGTGTTCCTCATAAATGCCCTCGGCCTGGCGCGAGATCGCCGTGTTCTGCCAATTCTGAAGCCGCTCGCGAGACGGATAAAAATGAATCCGAAGGAATCAGACACGATGTTTCAATATGTCTTTTCCATTTGCTACGCCGCCGAGCGCATTGCGGACACAAAGGCTATCGAAGCGCTTGATATACTGGCCGACAAGCCCGGCATTCGCTCCTCCGTCCTGCCCATCGGCACCGATCCGCGAAAGACCGGAAACGTGGCCTCGGAGCGATACGCGTATCTTGAACTCTGCGTGGGGCGGGCACTGGCTCGCTGCGGTTCACCTCGCGGCTACCGGATTCTCATTGACTATCTGCGGGATCATCGCGGAACCTATGCGCGCAGCGCCCACAGCGAGCTCGTTGACCTTGTGGGAAAGGACTGGGGATACACACCCGCGGCATGGCAAAAGTGGCTAAAGCAAGCGCCGAAGCGATTGCCGCCAAAGCCCTATCTCAAGAGAATTGACTGAATCAACGCGAGTTGTAGCCGGCGATGATTTCCGGCAACTGTTGTAGCGACGTGATGCGGTGGTCGGGGCGGATCCGCCGGTGCCGCCTGGTGCCGCTGGGATCCTTCAATACCGTAACCATTCCGACCTGTTTCGCGCCGTCTATGTCGGCGCGGAGTTTGTCGCCGACAAAAACCGCCTCCTGCGGCGATATGCCCAGCCGTTTCAGGCACGTGAGAAAAATTTTCGGATGCGGCTTACGATGGCGGACATCGCAGCTGTATATCCTGACCGGGAAATACTCCAGAAGCCCCAATTTGGCCATATGCCGGTCCAGCACCTGGCCGGGCACAAAGGTGTTGCTGACCACCGCCATCACCAGACCGCCCCGACGAAAACCTTCGAGCATTTCGCCCAGGCCGTCCTCTATGGCAACGCACCGGCTGAGCGGTTCGTACCAAAGCCACGCCATCTCTTCGGTTTGTTCCGGCGTAAGGTTCTGGCCCATGGCCTTGCTGGTCCGGTCAAGCACATCAAGGGAATTGAATTCCCGACGGGTCAGGTGGCTCTTCAACAGTTGCCACTGTACCGCCCGCAGTTGCCGTCGATGATACTTTGCAAATGACGGAACGGGCTGGCCAAGACGTTGAAGGTAGGAATAGGCCTGGCGAGCGCCTTCGGCGAAAAGTTTCAGCGTTTCCACCGGTCCGAAGTCCAGAAGTGTGTCGCCCAGATCGAACAGGATGCCTTTAATTCTCGTCATCAGACCTCGTTACCAATTGCAGCAAAAGAATAGCAGGGATGCAGGGGATACAAGGGATTGTTGTTATAGAAAAATAAAGAAAAAGATATATCTCCTGTATCCCCTTGTATGTTGAAAAAAGTCATGGTGAATGTTCCCATAGGTAGCGGCCT
>CAYUYD010000233.1:0-2464 GCA_964449105.1 uncultured Planctomycetaceae bacterium
CGGTATGGGAGTCTGGAAACGCAGCCACAGCGCCCCTTTTGGTGGGCACAATATGGCAGACACAATGTCGTTGATGCACTCAAAGACGCATTTTCAGATTGATTCGAGCCAACATGGACCATGATCGCATTAATACCTTGGTAAGACATATTAAAGACAATGCGCCTGGTGCTGGCGACGCCAAGGCAGAGCTGTGCCTCATTCTCAGGGGACGGTTTAGGCGCAAGTACGACTTCTGGGTAGGACCCTACCTGCCGTCCCATGAGTTTGAGTGTATCGCGGAGAATGCCATCAGTGACGCCATTGCGACCTATGAAGCAGTAAGATCGAAGTTTGCGACCTGGGCAACCTACCAGTTGAGATTCATCATTACTGAGGAAATACGCCAACGGCGGCGAACGAGAATGCAGGGGAACCAGGAACAATTGGATGCAGTCGCCGATTGCAGCAAGGCTGGCCAGAATCCGCTTAACAAAGTGGCGTATGGTGAACTAATTGGCTTGGTGATGACCGCCATGCAAGCGGAGCGCGAACCGTCAAGGTCCTTGGTGCTGGCATGGGCCGAAGGGTATCCTCCAATGGAAGAAATCACTCGTGCCCTGATACTCAAGCCGGATAGTGCCCGGCAAACTCGCTGCCGCAACATCAAGGGCTTGAGGAAGTCTTTTAAGAGCCAAGGGCATGAACATGACTAACACAACTGTATCTACCACGGTGCGATAATGAACTGCCCAGATGACGAAAAGCTGGTGGCCTACGTCGGCGGTGAATTGGACGGCGACGAAGTGGCGGAGGTGCTGGCACATGTCAGGGCCTGTCCTGAATGCCGCCAAGCGGCGTCGGAACTGCTGGCGCTGCATCGCGTGCTGAATGTCATAGCCAAGGAAAGGCCTTGTCCCTCTCCGGAGCAGATGCTCGCCTACTTGATGCATAATCTGAGTCCTGCGGGGGAAGAGTCTTTTAAGAAGCATCTTCACGATTGTCTTACGTGCCGTATTATGGCGACGGACCTGGAGGTCGTCGGCGATTCCGGCGTGGTCGATCTTGATCCTGCCAACCAGCAAAAGGCCAAAGTCGCCGCGCTGGCGGTGGCGGAGTCGATACTACCTTCGATCGGGCGGCGATTTGAAAGGCTGTGGGAGCAGGCAATGACCGTGCTCCCTGAAATCATCGGCAGGAAACGAATAGACTGGAACGCGTCTCATACGCGGCGGCAGGTGATTGGCGCCCTAGGGGCGGGGGCTGCCGAACCGGCGACGATTATGTCCATGGTGGCGATCCTGACGAGCTTGGCTGTGGCCTTTGACTGGCAATCCGGCAGGCTATCCAAGGAGAGGGATGCGATCCGCGAGGCGGTCAAAATTCGCGCTAGGGAACTGGGAGCCGGCAAGGGACTCATAAAAAAGCTTTGCCAGGTTGTCCCAGAGTCATTCCTGAGTTGATCGTTGAAAGGTCGCGTAGGCATGCCTTCGATGGCAAAAGTTATCGTTGTCGTATTGTTCGCCATCCTATTTCTGATCCTCATCATAAGGCTTGGCCGGCATTTTCTCTTCGAACATGCCGACCTGATCGATACCCATCGAACCAGGATGCCGTTGATCCTGGCCACCGCCGCGGCGGCAATCTTCTGTCTGGCCGGAATTTTTCTGGGAATAGCGGCACTCAGCCTTTCCCATGACCTTGGCGGCTCCTGGTTGTTGGCGTTTTTAGGCGGATTGCTGATCCTGCCGGCAGTCAGCACGGCGTTGTCTTACCTTTTTCTCATGCGGCTTTTTAATAGACGACTCCGTTGGCGGACCTGCGAGAATCATGAGTGGGGGGCGCTGATTGCAGGGCTTGCGCGGGAAATGGGGCTGCCATCCATCCCGAAAATCACCGTGTCGGAAATGACCTCCTTGCCAATGGTGCTTGGAAGAAGTCGGCAATCTTCCGTTTTGGTCCTTCCGGCGGGGTGGGTTGACCGGAGACAGGAGCCGGGACGGGTCGAAGTTGATGCCACAAGGGAGTTTCAACTTTATCACGAGTTATCGCACCTGCGTAACGGAGATGTCGGATTTACGACCTGGGCCTTTGCATACGTAAGGATCGCCGCCATTCCGGCTGTGGCGATCCCGACCTTTGCCGTCATCTGCGCGGTTACAGGCGGGATGAGCGCTGAAATGGGATGGGCGATCGCCGGTCCGTCGCTGTTTTCCTTCAGCCTTTTATGGCTGCTGTACCGCGTCGTCTTGAGGCAAAGGGAATTCGACGCCGACGCTCGCGTCGGAGCGGTTACCGGTTGGGCGCCGGAGTCGATCTCCCGAATCCTGGAGCAATGTGATCCGATATATTCCACTGCCCCTTACGCCAAATCTAATTCGGAGAAGGCCCCATGGTCTTCGCGTTTGGAGTTATGGTTTGCAGATAAGGCTGCGTTCGGGTTTCCGCGGTGGCTCTGGAGTTCACTGGATAGTCTCGTTCATTG
>CAYUYD010000233.1:2474-4560 GCA_964449105.1 uncultured Planctomycetaceae bacterium
TCCTTCGGTGTCTCAAAGACAAGCGATGGTTTTGGCTAGGCCTTCGCCAAAGGCATGGACAGTGCCATCGTTGGCGTGGGCCGTCTGCGCCGGCTTGGATGCGGGCCTGATAATCGAAGGACTCTTAATCGCTCTTGTTGCGCCGGTCGTCTTATGGGTCAAAGACGAGGCGAATCAGGATTGGATAGGCACACAAGTTGCGATCCCCGTGTGTTTCATGATGATTGTGGCGATCTTGCCAATCGCCGTCAGTTTTTTGGTTTTATTGCCGAGTCGCTTTTCGGAGGAAGCCGGACCGATGCCGCTTGGGTATGTTCGCCGTGTTGCTGTGTGGCTTTTTGTTGTCCTGCTGAGCGCCTCATGCGTTTTTCTTACAGTGAAAGATTTCTTTCCGGAAGTGGGTTTTATCATTCTGCTGGTAGTCTGTTTTTCCATGGTCTTCGTTCTGACGTTGGCGGCCTTAAGCGGGGCGCTGAGGGAGTGGCGGCTTTCACCGGCAAAACTTTTCAATTCGAAGGATATGGTTCTTATTGTCAGCCTCTTACTGGCCGGTCTTGGCGAATTGATCGTTCCCGGCATACTTATTCCAATAGGGATTGCATTACTTGCCGGGACGGTTTTAATTGTCGGTCCTGAACAGAGAACTTCATGGGAAGAGGGTTTTGCCATCAGGCGCCGTTGGGGAAAGGAATGGCTGGTGGAAGGCTGGGCGTTCCGGCGGAAGGGGAAACTAGCGACAACGGCCATAGATTTCTGGCGGTTTACGCTTCCAACATTAGTATTGGCTGCGGGAGTCGGGTTGGTCTACTGTATTGCAAGAGGGCCCCGATTGCATAAGCCTATTTCCGACATGCAATGGAATGTAAGTCTGGTTATTCTGGGGATCGCAATGGTCCCGATCATGGTGTTTTTGGCCAGGCGATACAGAGGGTTGAAGCCGGGAGACCTTGCCAGAATTGCGCATTGTACGAAGATGCTCATGCAGTGGCGGCATGAGAGCCTGCCAAAATACCAAAAGGTCTTTGATTCGCTTGCAAACGCGGTTGTAAAACAAGAGCGATGGTTAGGGCTTGTTGATTTGAGAAGGTTAAAGACACTGGAGGAGATTCTGGATTGTCTTGCATCTCAAGGCCAGCACGACAAAGTTTCCGCACGCCTCAAAGACTTTGTGGCCGGATGCCAGTTCGACCAGGGCGGCTTTGGCATCTGGCCAGGCGCTTCCTGTCGCCTGTCCGGGATGTTCTATTCCCTGAAGATTCTCCACACATTGAATGCCCTGGACTATGTTGATAAGACGAAACACTTGAATTGGCTGGCTACCGTACGGCAGCAGAACGGAACCTTCTCCGACCCGCTCCTGCAATACCCGGCCTGGAAGCAGACCTATTGGGGATTCAACTGCGTTCATTGGCTGAACGGCCCTAGACCAATCCTGTCCCCGTCGGTACAGCGGCAATTGTCACAGGGCTTACGCCGTTGTATGGCTGTTGGGAAGCTGACCGAAGAAGTCTTCATGAGCCTTTGGTGCCTTAAAACTGCCGGCGCTCAGTACGCCGACATCGAGCGTCAGTTGGCTGTGTTTTGCGAACGGCGAATCAATCGCCTTCTGGAACAAAAAACCACCTGGGTGATTGATGAATACGCCGTCTTGCTGGAGCTGACTCAATTCAGTCAGACAGTGGCGGATCGAGTGTCCTGTCTTGTCGCGGGGATATCCGAGCGAATCGAGCGGGCGATGGATGATTTGCTGAGGAATTACACTTTTCCCAAGTAGCGATCACCGTGAGCGTTCTTGCACCCCGGATTTCCGAACGGATTACCTGACGAGGGGCAAGATGAACTTGATCAATGTGTCCTATTTATGCCCCGGTCCGGCAGAGATCGCCATTACAAATCGATTTCCAACGCAGCTTCCATGAGAGGGCGTCAGCTTTCTGAATTCGGCGACACATCGGCGGACTAAAAACGTTCCCGTAAGCGATTTGGCGGATCAAACCCAATTCGGCCCTGTGAGTTTCCAGTATCTTCAACCTCGATAATCCTCGAGTTGCCGCCTTAAAAATATTCTCAAATTTCATGTCACAGT
>CAYUYD010000234.1:0-4535 GCA_964449105.1 uncultured Planctomycetaceae bacterium
CGGTCGAATTCGACCGTGTCCTGTTGCTGGCCGAGCAACCGCAACGCCCATAGCACCCCACGGCAGAGCGGCGGGGTTTCGCTCGGAAAGCACCTTTATTTCTTTACCGTTGACGATCAGGGCGTCCTGCTTGGCGACTACTTTTCCGGGAAAGCGTCCCTGCGTCGAGTCGTACCGCAGCAGGTAGGCAAGCATGTCGGCGTCGGCCAAATCGTTGACTGCAACAACGTCGAACCGTTCCGGCTTTTCAGCCATCGCGCGAAATACCAGCCGACCGATCCGACCAAACCCGTTAATTCCAACTTTTACAGACATTCTATTGCTCCTTGTTTTTAGTTCCTTAAGCCTGAAGAGCAGTGGAGGTTATCCGTGCTTGCCGATTATGTCAAGTTGAACGTATCCTGATTGTCATACCAAAGTAGAAATGTCCGGTCCTAACAAAGTAGAAATGTCCGCTTTCCTGACAACAGAAAGGAGAGCGGATGAACAAGGATCGGATCGAAATGAGTCAACAGGAAAGGGATCGGCTAAAGGTGATGTCGCCGGTATTATCGGGCAAACGGACGCAGGTAGAGGCGGCCTGGCTGCCGAACTCCAGCAAGCCGGCCTGGCGGTCGCCGGCGTCAATCCCCGCCAGGCGCGCAACTTTGCCAAGGCTACCGGACGCCTGGCCAAAACGGACCGTATCGACGTCGAAGTATTGGCATTGTTCGCTCTCGCAGTCCAACGGACTCTGCGAGAGTCCTGCGGATGACGATCCTAAACACAATGTTGAAAAATAATCAGCCGTGGAGAACAGAAATTGCTTGAAAATCAAGATAGTCGCTACCTACTTGAGAAAATCGTGAAGGTTTGCCGATAATGATTCCATCAAAGCAGTTTGTTTCAACATGGCGCACCTCCCTGTGCAATAAGGACTTACGGAACGATTAACCTATCCCATTTGTCGTTATTGACAGGGGGTGCGCCTTTAGTCCGAATCCCGCTCAAAAAAACCTCGAAAAAAAAACCCACAGACAGTTTGAAGAAGAAATTAGGTGGCATTGCCGGTTTGCATCAAGTATAGTGCCTGCTTCCCTCGCGGCAGCGAGACAGAGAATGACCGATAGGAGACCTTTTAAGTGGCGCATTCAAGTTCTGCAAAGAAACGCGTTCGACAGAATATTAAACAACGTCTGCGGAACCGCCGGCGGAAGTTAGCGGTCAAGGATGCCATCCGCACATTCGACGAGGTAGTAACATCAGGCAAGACCGATGAGGCTGCGACGCAACTGAAGGAAGTCTATAAGCAGCTGGACAAAACCGCCGCCAGGGGCACGATCCACAAAAAGACAGCCGCAAGGAAGAAATCGCGCCTGGCAAAGCAGTTGAGCCGCACGACCGCCGGTTAGGATTCTTTTGACACGCGAAATGGACCGGGGCGAAAATCCGCAAAGCCCGCCGAGAGGTGGGCAGCGCCGATTCATATCCCGCGGCGGGGAGAAACTTCACGCCGCTCTGGAAGCCTTCGACATCGACGTAACCGGTTTGACCTGCGCGGATTTCGGCGCTAACGTCGGCGGATTCACCGACTGCCTGCTCCAGGCCGGGGCGAAGAAAGTCTTTTCCGTCGATACCGGTTACGGCGAACTGGCGTGGAAACTGCGGACCGACAAGCGCGTTATCGTGATGGAACGGACCAACGCACTCTATACAGACCCGCCGGACGAAGCCGTCGATCTGGTAGTCATAGACGTAGCATTCACACCGCAGCGGCTGATTATTCCGGCGGCGGCTCGCTGGCTGAAAGCCGGCGGAAACATCGTTTCGCTCCTCAAACCACACTACGAACTGGCGAAGATGCCCGGCGCAGGCGGAAACGCATTCGCCGGAAAACCGCTCGATTTCCGACTGGCAGCCGAAATCTGCTGCCGCACCTGCCGCCAACTCGACGAAATAGGCTTCACCGTTCTGGCGTCGATGGTAAGCCCGCTCCGCGGCAAAGGCGGAAACGCCGAATTCCTCATCCACCTGAAACCGTAGTAAAAAAATAGCAGGGATGCAGGAGATAAAATATATTTTTCAAAATCCCAATGGGTGTTTTTCTTTTTTTTAATTCATTTCTTATCCCGTGCATCCCTTGTATCCCTGCTAATGTTTTGTTTGGCTGTAGGGTGGAAATTTTCAATTTCTTGACGAAAACCCTCTTCTGCAATACAATCCTTGACTAGAGCATAATTGTATCGTATTCGAGGAACGCGATGGACGGTATTCGTGTAGCCATAGCCGGGATAGGCAACTGCGCCTCTTCGCTTATCCAGGGGATTCACTATTACGGCGATGCGCCGGACGAAACCTCGGCCAGCGGCGTCGGGCTGCTGCATCCGGAGATCCAGGGCTACCGTCCGGGCGATGTTCGTATCGTCGCCGCGATCGACATCGACGCCCGCAAGGTTGGCAGGCCTCTGCATGAGGCCGTCTTCGCCCTGCCGAACAACACCAAGGTCTTTTACGACAAATTCCGCTACGACGACCTGAAAGTTACGATGGGCAGCGTCCTTGACGGCGTAGCGGAGCACATGCAGGCCTGGCCTGAACATCAGCGATTCGTCGTCGCAGATGCGCCCGACGCCACCGCAGGGCAGATCGTCAAACTCCTCCGCGACAGCGGCGCGGAAATCCTCATGAACTACGTCCCCGTCGGCTCGCAGAAGGCCACCGAGTTCTACGCCGAATGCTGCCTGGAAGCGGGCGTCAGCCTGATAAACTGCATACCGGTCTTTATCGTCTCGGATCCGCGATGGGCCAGGCGGTTCGCCCAGGCAGGGATTCCATGTATAGGCGACGACGTAAAGGCCCAGGTCGGCGCGACCATCGTCCACCGCGTCCTTGCCCGGCTCATGCACGACCGCGGCGCGAAAATCGACGCGACTTACCAACTGAACACCGGCGGAAACACCGACTTCCTCAACATGCTCAACCGCTCGCGCCTTGCCTCCAAGAAAATCTCCAAGACCGAAGCCGTCCAGTCGCAACTCGACGTGCCCCTTCCGGCGGACTGCGTTCACATCGGCCCGTCCGACTTCGTGCCCTGGCAGAAGGACAATAAGGTATGCTTCTGCCGGCTTGAAGGCCGCGGCTTCGGCGGCGTTCCGCTGAACATCGAACTGCGATTGAGCGTGGAGGATTCGCCGAACTCTGCCGGCGAGACTATCGACGCCATCCGCTGCTGCAAACTCGCCCGCGAGCGAGGCCTGGCCGGGCCTCTGATCGAGGTCTCCGCCTATACAATGAAACACCCGCCGAAGCAGTTCACCGATTCCGAGGCCTACCAGATGCTCGAAGAATTCATCGCCAACAGCCAGCCTGCGACCAGGGGAACCTACCAGCCCGCCCGGTCCAGCAAAGCCTCCACCGTCGCCAAGTAACCGACGGACCATCAGTGGTAACCCCGTTTAGCCGCCGACGGAACGTCGGCGGTAGCAGGACCCCATTGGGAACCAAACGGAAAGATTCGGAAAGATTCGGAAAGATTCGGAAAGAATGGGAAAGATTGGGAAAGTTTAGGAAAGTTTAGGAAAGTTTGGGAAAGTTTGGGAAAGTTTGGGAAAGAAGTTGAAATTCGTAAATCTTTTCCTGACAAGCAGTTGCGATTTTGGGGGTCATTTTTGTCCACGAATTTCACGAATTTTCACGAGTTACCCGAAATTGCCCTTGCCTATTTTACCTAACTTATGCGGCTTGCCGTTTCGCAGTGTTTCCGTATTACGGTCTTCCGATCCTCCGGTATTCCGGTCTCACGGTCTCACGGTCTGTCTTCTATTGTCAAAGAACATCCGGGCGCACCAAAGGCGCCCTTGTTGGTGGAACAGGCTTTTAGCCTGTTCGTAGCAGCACAGGTTAGAAAACCTGTGCCACCCCTCTATATTAACCTTTGCGTTGACGTTTGCGCGCGCAAACGTCAACGGAAAAACCGCCGAAATGACGTAAGTGCTTGTCCGCCATAGTAAAAATATTTTTTATTTTTTTCGCCACCCCCCTTTTTTGCGTTGACGTTTAAGCGCACAAACGTCAACGCAAAACGAGTGTAATTGGCCTGCCCCCCAAAAACTGTACCAGTTGAAATGCGAGATTTTCCGAAGAAATAGTGGTCTGCCCCGAAGGGGCTTGGGACAGTAGCCGTGGGCGTTAGCCCACGGTAACCGACGCCCCAACAGACCCAGCCCCGAAGGGGTGCCGGAAAATCATTCGCTTTTTCCGCCGTCCCTTTGGGACTGATTTTTCAGCGGCATTTTTCCGGGGGCTCAACCGCCCCCGGCTACTGTCCGCCGGCCCTCCGGGCCGTTACGTACCGCCCTCCACGATTTTGATGTCATCTTCCGTCAGGCCGTAGAGGTCATAGACGAGACGGTCTATCTGGCGGTCAAGGCCGGCGCACTTGCTCTCGTAGTAGGTCTTGTTCTTATCGGTCTTCGCCCGCGCTAACTGCTTCTTCGCGTCCAGCATCGCCTCCACCTTCGTCACGATCGCGTCATGACGCGACTTGTCGTGCGGGC
>CAYUYD010000235.1:0-4527 GCA_964449105.1 uncultured Planctomycetaceae bacterium
AGCCATTTCGAGCACGTTCATATCCCGAAAAACCGTCCGCCGACTGACTTCAAGTTCTTCCGCCAATTGCGCCACAGTGTAACTCCGTCCGCTTTGCAGCATCGTGATGAGCCGAAGCAACCTGTAGATTCTACTTACCTTCATCCGGCAGACTCCTTAACATGCTGCTATAATGACGGTGACAACAACCCTGTCACCGCCAATTATTTTTTTAAATTTTTTTCATCCCGCAGCCGCGGGCGAAACAGTCCTTGCGTGAAGGATATGTATTGTTTATAGGCACTATATTATACATCCAGATCTTTAACCCCCGACAAAATGCCGACGAACGCCAAATATCGGAAAAATATGCAAAGAGAAAAGGTTTTTACAATTTTTTGGCGCCGGGCGAATATTGTGGTAGAATAACAGCAGCAGGTATCGGCATAAGGGGAAAATCGGTCCGGTCGTTTCGGCCGAATTGTCCTCATTCATATCTCATACCCCGAAAGCCGGTAAAAAGTTGGTCATTTCGACAGCAGTAATATAGAAAGCAGGTGCCCTGTGTGCGCGCAACTATCGAACGTAACCAATGCACCCACCGCCCATAACAGTCACGAAAATGGCGACACCGGCGGGTTTGACGAAGCCTTGAAGAACCTGGCCGAGGCAATCGCCGAGCGGAAAGTCGAATCCATATGTACCGCTTATCTGGCGCTTCATGCAGAGAGGGAAATACCGCCCGGCGAGATCCCGGGGCATGTGGACCGAGTCGTTATGTCAAAGTCCGGTTCGGCGCGAGATATGATTGTTTCCGCCTTCAGCCACAGGCTTTGCGTCATGTGCAGCGACGGCACAATGCCCTGCCGAACATGCGACGGAAGCGGGACGACGGACGGTTTTGAGTGTCCCGCCTGTGACGGGCTGGGATTAGAGATATGCTCGTTTTGCGCCGGAGCGGGATGGGGCGACCACGCCGAAATACCGGATGAAATTCGCCTTGCCGCCGTCAACCGGAGAATCAAACACGTCAAAAAAGACCTCGCCCGCCTGGACAGGATGAGCGAGGCGGACATTTCGGCGTCGGTGGAGAAACTCCAGCCTGAACAGCGGCGCGAGTTGGCGTCCAATCTGCTCCGTCTCCATGCCAGACTGACCAACCTGGCGGGTATCAAAGCGGACAACAACGACGAACACGTCGCCCGCTTCAGCGTAGGGGCAGAAAGAATCAGGCGGTTCGTGGAAGTGCTGCGAGCGAAGCATCCACAGGCCCAGGAGAATCAGTAGGCCCCCAGTTCCTTTGCGAGTTGGACGATCCTCCGGAAATTCTCCAGGCTCACGCTTGATGGAACCGAGTGATCGGAGGAGAAGATATACCCGCCTGATTCCTTTACGGACGGAATGACTTTTCGCATCTCCACTTCGATTTTTTCGATATCGTCCCAGAGGACGGCATTGATCCCGCCGTGAAGCACCAGGTCGTCGCCGTACTGTTTCTTGATGGCGACCGGGTCCATGCCGGCTTTGACTTCCAGTGGATTCAACGCGTCGATGCCGATCTCGATGAGTTCCGGGATAAACGGGTTCACATCGCCGCAGGAGTGAAGGTGGGTATATACGCCGTGGGCGCGTGCCCAGTCGCATGCCCGCTTGTGCGCGGGCTTCAGCAGCCGGCGGTACATGTCCATTGAGAAGAACTGTTTGTGCTTGTAGCCCATGTCGTCGGGCCAATGTACGGCGTCAAATGTGTAACCGGCGTCCCAGACCATATCCGCCAGCGCCAGGGACACATCCAGGTAATGATTGAACATGTCCGCGCACCAGTCGGGGCTTTCCACCATCGCCATCAACAGCCGCTCCGTCCCGACGGCCCGGGCGTGAGTAACGTCGAAGCCGAACCAAAGGTCGCCCTCGATCCAGTAGCCTTTTTCCCGCCAGGTCTTGTAATTGGATGCAAGGTAATCCCAGTCGATGCGGTCCCGGCTTGGCGTCATGCGTTCTTTGGCCTCCCGCCACCTGTCGGGGTCGGTGATGGTGAAGTCGAGGAACTCCGGTGTGGAGGTGGCGTGCTTCCAATTTTTCTGCGTTACGCCCCACCTGTCGGTGGCAATTATGTACTCGCCGGTTTCCTCCAGAACCTTCTCTTCATAGCGTGGGCTGTTGTCCATCCCAATGTGGGCCGTGTGGTCGGCGCCGAAGTAGTCCACCCAATCGGCATCTTTGGGCATGCCCTCGCGCTGCCAGCGTTCGATGGTGGTCGGCCAGGGCGAATCAATGATGGGAATGCGGTCCGCCTCACGATGCTCGAACATCCTCTTGAAACGCTCATGCGATGTCATATCCGCCATCGACGCAACTCCTTATACCGTCTAACAGAATGAACCACAAAGGATACAAAGAGCACAAAGAAAATAAAGAGGAGATTTTTGATTTTTCTGTTCTTTGTGCTTTGTGGTTTAGTTTTTTCAGTCCACCTGCTTCAGCCCCCGCGCGACGGCATATCCGCGAAGGCGGACGATTTTTCCGTCCAGGCGGGGCCTGTAATTCGGCAAACTCGCCCGCCCGACAGCACGAGCGGGACGGAGCCTCTGCCCGCGCTATACGGCGTTGGCGAACTCGGTGAATGCCCGGCAGGCGTGGTCCTGGACGTCGGGCGTCAGGCCTATGGCTTTGTCATTGTTGTACCAGCCGGCGATGAATCCCCCGCCACGCCCCAGCCTCCTGATCATCAATTCGGCATCGGAGCGTATCTTTCCGGCGTCGCGGGTCTGAAGTGTGGTTTGAATATCCACCGGGCACCAAAACGTTACCTGCCCGGCAAACCCCGCCAGCGTATCAATGCCGTGCAGACGGGGCTGGTCGAACTGGAGGCAGTCGATGCCGACCTCGATGAGGTCCGGGATGATGTCGGTAATCTTCCCGCAGGAGTGCATGAACACAGCCATGCCGTGATCGTGGGCCGATTTGCAGAGGACGGAAAAGTCGTCCTTGAAAATTTCCCGCCACATGGCAGGGTCGATCATCAACTGATTCTGCGTACCCCAGTCTTCCCAAAACATGATCGCATCCGCGCCGGTCTTGGATGCGCGATCGATGGCTGCCAGGATTTGCGGACGGATAAGCGAGTGCAAGCGCTCTATATTCTCCCGCTCCAGTATCAGGTCGCAAAGGTAATTGTCCAGTTTGCGGATCTTGCGAGCGATGCTGAAGATAAGCCCCGGCAGGCTGGCGACGCGGAATTTCCCGGTCTCGGCAGCGAACTCGCGGGCCATGTCGGCATAACGGGCCTTCTCGCCCAAGTCCGGCGTGCGATACGAATCCAACTGCGACCAATCGGTAATCGCACCCTGAACGACCTCGCCATTGTCATAGTCGGTAAGCGAGGCCCGCACAACGCCCCATTCGTCTTCCCACCGCCGCAACTCGTTGCCTTGCGTCTTGTGGGCGGGTGGAGAAAAGTTCTCCGCCTGCGAAATGCCGCATAAGAGAAGATCGTTGTCGTAAGGCTCCGGCAGGGCCAGCCCGATGCGCGGCGGGGAATCAAATTCGATTACTCGGCGAATGATTTCACGGGATGTCATTTTTCAAAAACTCCAACTTGTCAGTTCAGGCGGATAGAGGGGTTCAACGCGAACGATCCGCCAGCCTGCTTCGCCGGGACCAGACTTGCGCTTGGCCCATTCCAAACACCAGGCTGTATCGACAAACTCGCCGCTTTCCAGGATAATCCTCACCTTTACCTTCGTTAGAGCCTTATTCTCGGTGATGCGTGTTTCAGGCCCGATGGTGCGGAGTTGCTTCACGGGCCTGCGACTCAGCGCCATTCTCCCAATCTGGATTAATTCGTCCTTATCGAGGCTCTTCCCGCCCGGTACCGGGGCATGGCATGATGGGTCAAGATACACATCGGCGGCATTGAGGTCGCCGGCCTCGACGCTGCGGGCAATCTCGACCATGGCTGAATTAATCTGCTCCATGTCCGTCTCCACAAGGTACGCCGTCAGCCCAACCATCGCCGCCAGCACCGGCGCAACAAGCAGCGCCATCGCCCACCGGCGCGTCCGCCGGCCATGCCAAATCGCAGCCACCGCAGCCTCCGCCACGACCAATATGACATAAACCGCCGGCGGAGTCTCAAAAAGCAATCGCTTCAGAGTTTCCATAGCGAGAACCTATCACCCGCCCCGTTGGTCGGTCCATCAAAAACAAGGCGGAAAAAGCCTTTACGCACTCCATGCACGCTAAAGTTTCATCCCTGCCTGTTACGATAACATTGGAGAGACATTTACATGCCAAAGTCCGAGCCTGAAAAAACGATGAAGATCGGCGAGGCAGCAAGGTCCGCCGACGTCTCCCCGCAGACGATCGAATACTACATCATGCTCGGCCTGATTATGCCCATCATCGCTCCCGGCTCGCGTCGGCGGTCCTTCGACAAGAAAACCGTCAAACGGATACGGCTCATCCGCGAACTCAACGACAGCGGATACACACTCCGCGAAATCCGCACAACCTGGCTGCGAAAGCGGTAAATCGGAACCACGAAGA
>CAYUYD010000236.1:0-4515 GCA_964449105.1 uncultured Planctomycetaceae bacterium
CGAATCACCCCCGTGGATTGCAAGCGACGACTGGTCATCCGCCACCGGCACAAACGCCATGAGCACAACGACGCCCACTACTGTCAGCCCCACTGCCCTGATGTTTATGGTGGTTCGCTCGGGTCAGCCCGCGGCCCTGTTCCGTTGTCCCAGCGACGAAAACGCCACAAAGATGGCCAACACCAAGTTCACACATACCGACGGCAAAAGCTACTATTACTGGGACTTCTACGATACCGACAAGCCAAGCCCCACTGCCGCTGATAACTGCAAGAAGGTCAGTTACAGTATCCAGGCGCCGCTTTATGATCCGGCATTAAAAATATACAGCGCCGGCTTTACAGCCGCCAGCAAAGGCAACCTGGCAATCGCTGCGGATAAGACTCCTGCTTTCGACGGCAAGACGGCTACGACCAACTGGAGCGCCACACTTACCGAGAATCAAAGAAAGGCCGGGATGAGCCAGAACCACACTTCCGGCGATTCCGGCGATTTCATCAATGTCCTCTATGCCGACGCCCATGTAAGCGGCGCGAAGCGGGCTGACGTTGGCATCGGCGATGACAATATCTACAGCGCCTCCAACAATTCCAAGGCGGGTACGCAGGGAGCGGGAAGCACGACACTTACACAGCACCTGTCGGAAGATGACAGTTTCCTTATCGGCCCGGTTAAGTAACCGGATAATATGGAGAAAAGATAGCAGGATTACAGGGATTACAGGATTTCAGGGATTTTCTTTTATTTTTTTATCCCATAATCTCAAAATCCCTGTAATCCCGCTCTTTCGTTTCCGTAATGGTCGAAACCGCTTTAGAGGAAGCACTGTTCAAACACAAACCGCTTAGTCATATTCCTTCGGATCGACCTCTGTGTCTGAGTCGGGTTGCGTGGTCGGTTCGACGACGGGCAGGCCGGTCTCAGGAAGAGGTTCCGTAGTGGGCTCGGTCGTCGGTTCCGGTTCCGGAGCAGGCTGGGTCGTCGGCTCAGGAGCGGGTTCTGGCGCGGGCTTTACCTCCGGCAGCGGTTCCGGTTCGGGTTCGGGCGCGGGCTTTACCTCCGGCAATGGTTCCGGAGCGGGTTCTGGCGCGGGCTTAACTTCCGGCAATGGTTCCGGAGCGGGTTCTGGCGCGAGCTTTACTTCCGGCAATGGTTCCGGAGCAGGCTCGGGCGCAGGTTTTACTTCCGGTTTTGGTGCGGGTTTTGGCGGGGCGGGTTGGAGTACGACGATCTTCTCGGCCTCGATAATGTACAACCTCATTGGCTCGTCATATTTCGCCAAGCCCATTACGCCGACGCTCGCCCCGACGTGCGCGGCGAGGTCCACCGCGCCTGTTGTGCACTGGACATAGGCGGTAATCAGATGCGTATCGGCGTCCCTGATGAGGTACCGTTTAGGTCCGGTGGCCCCGCCGGCGAAAAGTTCGCTGGCGTTCAGGACGCCCTCGGCTGCGTAAAAACGCCCCGGCCTAGTCGTCAGCGTGATCATCTTGATTTTATCGCGTTCGGCGGCCAGTTCGGCCTGCCTGGCTTCGGCGTTGCGAACGAGATCGGCGGCATTCTCAACGTCCCTTGCCAGTTCTATCCGGTTCTGGATGAGATTAATCCGCCCCTTGACGTGCTCGGCGATCGGGCTGTCGGCGGAGGGTTTAATCGCCTGGTACTTCGCCAGAAGTTCCTGCAGGTTCCTCTGTTCGCGGGGTTTTTGGAATTCGGCGATGAGTGCCCTTTCGGCTGCATTGAATGCCGACCGTTCGTCTTTGATTACCTCGGGCCGGGTTGTCTTTTCCACGGCCGTCGGAAGGGTCGTCGCCGGCTGGGTATCGGCCTCGGCATCCGACGCCAGTCGCTCGACGTATTTGGACGCAATCCACAGCCTCGCGCCGGGAGGAGGTGTGATCTGATAATACCCTTCCTGATCGCCGACTATGGTTACCTTATCGCCGGTGTTGAGACTGGTCTGAATGACGTCGGCGCGGTCGCGGAACAGTTTGCTGCCGGCGCGGACCTGCACGTCCGTTCCGGTTACCGTGCCGACGTTATCGACTACGCTGACGAATTTTTTAGAGATCAGGCTGTAGCAGCCCCGCGGCGGGGTGATTTCCAGCCAGCCGTCGCGCCGCCCCATTACCCTTACCCTTTCCGGGCGGGACAGTTTCGCGCAGGGGTAATTTCCCGGTTCGCTGCGGACGTAAACGTTATCGCCGGTAACAACGCCGATAACCTCTTTTTCCGCAGGAGCGGTCGTCTGGGCCAGAGCGCCGGCCGACACCAATACCGACAACGTTAAGACCATTATCCTGGAAAACATGATTTGCTCCTTCATCCCATTACAGTCGATTCGCCTAAAAGCGCATAACAAAATGGGCCGCAGAGGCGCAGAGGACACAGAGATGAGAAAAATAAAGCAGGAATTTTTTGATTCTATTCATTCTCTGCGTTCTCTGTGCCTCTGTGGCCTCTTTCTGTCAGAAACTCTTACATTTTAAAACCGTAGCACCCGCCGCGCGGGTTGTCAATAATCCCGAACGGCGCACAAACCAGCCAGCGGCTTCTTGCCTATCCGCCGGTCAAACGGATATAGTAACCATAATACGACAGGAAATAAACACTTGAACAAGCAATTTCACAATTCGGACCGAAAGACCAACCTGCACGCACCCTGGCGAATTGAGTATATCAACATGCTCAACGCCGAACAATCCGGCTGTTTTCTCTGCCGGGCACGGGACGAAACCGACCGCGACGCCGAAAACCTCCTGCTTTGGCGGACGGAAAACTGCATCGTGGTGATGAACCGCTTCCCATACTCGGCAGGGCATCTGCTTATCGCGCCGGCAGGGCATATCGGCGAAATGGCCGATCTGAAAGAAGACGTCCTGCTGGAAATGATGCAGATGGCGCGGGATGCACAGAAACTCCTGTCCGGTTCCATCCGTGCGGAGGGTTTTAATATCGGAATCAACGTCGGGCGGTGCGCCGGCGCGGGCCTACCGGAGCACCTGCACATGCACGTCGTTCCACGATGGAGCGGGGATACAAACTTCATGGCAGTGCTCGACGACGTGCGCGTCGTCTCGCAATCGCTGAAACAACTGTATCAACAATTGCGCGAAGCGTCGGTCGAACTGAAACTGCCAAGGAAGTAAATGTCTCATCCGCGATTTACAACAGAAATTAGACAAGGAGCAGAGAATGGAAAAGCGAAAAGGGTTTCCCAAGACGGCGGCGACGCTGGTGACCTTGGGCGGTGTGGCGACGTTCGTGTTGTTCGTATTACATCGCGGGATTGAGAGACTCGACATCCTGGACTCGGAATTTGCCGCGATGGCGACGATGGTCGTTGTACTTGTCGGAACGGTTCTCGGTTTTATTTCGTGGAAATCGGGCGGAGGCAAACTGGCAGGTATTCTGGGGCTGCTTATCTTGGGTTTTTACGTGTACGTCTTGTTGGCGTCAGATTCTCCGTCTTCGCCGGCCCCGGGCCCGGACCGCTTGTATCTTCCAAAGGAGGCTCAAACACAGCCGGAGTCGCGCACTCTTAGCGCACCCTTGCCTTTGGATTCTCAGAAGCAGTCGCAACTCAAACAGACCGGTTTTGAAAAGCCCGAAGGGCTGACGGATGGTAGCCGGAGGCGTAAGCCTCCGGAAAACGGAATGTTGGAAAACAGCCCTGAAGGGGCGCCGGAGATGTAAGGATTACCGAGAAGATCACGTTTTCCTCCTTCGTCCCTTCGGGACTAACATTCGTAACACCTTATTAACCGTGGGCTTACGCCCACGGCTACCGTCCGATGCCCCTTCGGGGCTAAAGAAAACGGTCAGTTTGACTGATTAGAAAAGATAATGTCAACCATACAATTCAACGAGGAACAGTTGGCTCCTTACGCCCTTCGCGTCTCCGACAGCGGCGGGCGGGTCCACGCCGAGAGCGAACATCCATACCGCACCTGCTACCAGCGCGACCGCGACCGGATTATTCACTGTTCTGCCTTTCGCCGGCTTGACTACAAGACGCAGGTCTTCGTCCCGCACGAGCAGGACCATTACCGCACCCGCCTGACGCACACGCTCGAGGTCGCCCAGGTCGCCCGGACGCTGGCGCGGGCATTGCGGGTCAGCGAGGACGTCGCCGAAGCCGTCGCACTGGCGCACGACCTGGGGCATCCGCCCTTCGGACACGCCGGCGAGAAAATCCTCAACGAACTGATGGCCGAGGCCGGCGGATTCGAACACAACCGCCAAAGCCTGCGCGTTGTCGATTATCTCGAACATCCGTACCCCGATTTTCGCGGGCTGAACCTCACCAACGCCGTCCGTCTTTGCCTTGCCAGGCACGAGACGCGCTACGATACCCCGCAAATCGACGAGTTCGCCGATATTCCGTCGGCCCCGCTGGAAGGTCAGCTGGTCGATCTTGCCGACGAGACAGCCTATACGTCAGCCGACCTTTCAGATGCGCTTTCCGCCGGGTGGATAACTCCGGAGCAACTTTCCGGCCTGGAACTGTGGCGT
>CAYUYD010000237.1:0-4468 GCA_964449105.1 uncultured Planctomycetaceae bacterium
CGCTCCCTGGGGCGGCGAATCTTGGAAAGAAGTTCGGCATCCGCCTGTCCCTCAAGCAACTTCGCCGCACGGTCGAAGTTAGCCAGTGCTGTCGCCAGTATGGAATTGGCCGCCATTTTTCGCTCCATTGTGTATCACAGGGTTTCCTGGTTTTCTTGTGTTGGCATTACCGTCCGGCGGGAACAGGCACGCCGAGTATGCGACATATTCCCTTCGCCGTGCCGTATTTCAGTTTCGTGTGACGTGGAATGGGGGGCCTGAGCGAGGTTAAGAGGGTTGACCCACACATCGTGCCTGCGCCCATAATGATGAAGGAAGCAGCCGTGCGATCGCAAATGTTTCTCAAGCACGCGGCGTTTCACAGACTAGCCCTATCTATTCGCCGTCGCAAGCGGCAGTTCTTTCATAAGTTTCGCTCGCGAACGAGTCAGCGCCCGCAGCGCATCCCGCGCGTCGGCAAACGCCTCGGAGACGGTCTCGGACTCCGTGATGAGTTCGGGGTCGAGCGGGGACCTTACAACGTAGCCGCCCTCATCGGCCTCCTCAAGCGTGAGAACCAGTTTGCCGTCGCTTACCGTGTACCGTTTCGCCATTTTCACATCCCTTCGTATTCTATAATCGCCGCTCCCGGGCTATTTAGCAAGGCTCTTCGTGGCCGCAAACACCGCGGCCACGCCACCATCGAAGCCGACGACTCGCCAATCATCGCGCCACAAAGAAATTCCGGCACTTCTTCATCAGGGACCCATCGGTAAGTCTCATCGCGCGTATTCGACACAGCGGACCTCGCGGATGAGCGTTACCTTTATTTCGCCGGGATACTGCATTTCCTCTTCGATTCTCTTGGCGATGTCGTGGGCTATCTTGGCTGAAAGGTGGTCGTCCACGTTCTCGGCATCGACCATAACGCGAATTTCCCGACCGGCCTGTATGGCATAGGCCTGCTTGATGCCTGCAAAAGTGCGGGCGATCCCTTCGAGTTTCTCCAGCCTCTTGAGGTACCGCTCCAGCGTTTCGCGCCTCGCGCCGGGGCGCGATGCGCTAATTGCGTCGGCGGCTGATACTATCGGCGTGAAGAAGAACTGCGCCTTGATGTCGCCGTGGTGTCCGGCGGCGGCCTCGATGACCTCGGCGGCTTCGCCGTACCGTTTGCACAGGTCTGCGCCGATTTGCGGATGTGTGCCTTCGACCTCGTGATCGACGGCCTTTCCTATGTCGTGAAGCAGCCCGCACCGCTTCGCCAGCACCCCGTCAAATCCGATCTCCTCGGCAATCATCTGCGACAGGAAGGCTACCTCAATTGAATGCTGAAGGACGTTCTGCCCGTAACTTGTCCGGTAATGAAGCCGGCCCAGCAGGTTGACCAGTTTGACATGCATCCCGCGGATGCCGACGTCCACTACCGTTTGCTTACCCATTTCCTGTATTCGCCGCTCGACTTCCTTGCGGGTCTCTGCCACCAGTTCTTCAATCCTCGCGGGGTGGATTCGCCCGTCCTGGACGAGTTTTTCCAGGGCCAGACGCGCTACCTCCCTCCGGGCCAGGTCGAACGCCGAGATGACCACTACGCCGGGCGTGTCGTCCACAATCACGTCAACACCGGTGGCTGCCTCAAAGGCGCGGATATTTCTGCCTTCCCGCCCGATGACGCGACCCTTCATCTCGTCGGAAGGGATGCTGACTGTCGAAACAGTGGCCTCGCTTGTGTGCTCGGCGGCGTAGCGCTGGATCGCCATCGTAACGATTTCACGAGCCTTCGCCTCGGCGGTTTCTTCAGCCTGTTCGATCCGATGCTGAATCAACTGGGCTGCATCGGCTTCGATATCCTTTTCAACCTCTGCCAGGAGAATCTTTCGTGCATCGTCCATCGACAAGTTGGCCACTTTCAGCAGCTGGCTTTTCTGCTGTGCAATTAATTCGTTCAGGTGGCGGTCCTTGGCGACGAGGGACTTTTCCCGCTCTTTTATGGCCTTTTCAGCCGCTTCGGCCGACCGCTCTTTAATGGTCAGCATCTCCATTTTCTGGTTGATAAGGTCTTCGCGTTTGGAGAGGCGTTTTTCATCGTCGCGAAGTTCCGCCTTGATGCTTTTTGTTTCCTGGTCAAATTCGCTGCGGCGAGCGATAAATTCGCTTTTTGCCTCTGCCTGGGCCTGTGCCTTGATGCGTTCAGCCTCGGCTTCGGCGGCGGCGCGCCGGGCCTCGATCTCCTGACTTCTCGCCTTTTCCTGCCGGCGGACCAAAAAAGCGCGAATCACCAGCGCGCCAATGACACCCACAATCAAACTGACCAAAATCACCACTACCGTCTCGGTTATCTGAATCTGAGAAAGAAGCGCATAGGTGTACATGGTTACATTCCTTTATGTTGCCGGCTGGGAATATGGCGGACATCGGCGCGAAGGTTTTTCACCCTATGCGTTACGTCCGCGGCAGGCGTGTCAAGGCCGCTTCCGCGGGAGCATGCTTCGCCCCCCCTTCAGGTCAGAATGATCTCATGCAGTTTCGGATGTACACGAATATATTCTCTTCCGTCGTCGCACCGCCGGCGTATCGGAGCGATACGCTGGTGCGGAAAACCCGACCGGCCAGTCGGGATGACGGAAACAACGAATCACCTCTGAAGAACTCATACATCCAAATACGCCCCTACAGGTCATGCCGGAAATGCATGCGCTGCTCCCTGTGGAGCCTGGCGGCATATGTCCGGCAACATTTTTGACCCATTCAGCCATGACGTTAACTGCCTTTGTTTTCTGACCCGAAGACGATGCTTTCGAAAGCGATTTTCCACCGCTTCCGAACACCCGCAACGGGAAAAAGCCTCTTTACGCGACTTCCCTGCCGTAATACTCTTCAGCCTTCCATTCTGTTACTTACCTACGGTCAGGCTGGGAAAACCACCCCCAGCCACAACCCTGTCATGTATGTTATATTAATCGGCTTAAACCCCCAAGTCAAGAACGAATTACCCTTTAAACGAACATGGATTTGCTAATGCTTTGCGAAATAAGCAGTTGTGAATAGTTGCAAATTCTTGAAATCATAAAATCCCTTATTGGATATGCGTTTGAGGCAGGCCGATAAAGAAAAATGGACCGGGAAACCGAGAGGCGGAGGGAGACCTCTCTGACGACGGTGAAGTGTCACCGCCGAAATTCCCGGTCCGCTTTATTTTACCACACTACTCCTTTTTCACAAAACACATTTTCCCGGAATATCGCACCGGGTTGTATTCGCCCCGTTCGACGGCTATAATCCCGCTATCTTTTTTTCAGGAATCGCCGAAATGACCTTACCCCTTGCACAAACGACACAGGCCGCCGGAGAGGCGTGGTATCACGTCGAATTTCTCAACAACGCCATCTGGCAGTGGGCGGTTCTGCTGGGCGTATTGCTGGTTACGTTTGTCGTCGGCAGGATTATCTCTTTCGTTCTAATCAACCAGGGGAAAAGATTGACCGAGGGCAAACGATTTACCGCTGTGGGGATGATCATTAGTTCTATAGCCAAGCCGGCCGCCCTGCTTATCTTTGCCGCAGGGCTTTACTCCGCCAGGGCGTTTATGTGCCTCGATAACGTTATCTTTACCGACGCCGACGGCACCGAGAAAACCCTCATGTGGCTGTGGACAGCCGTCTGCCAGACCATAACCGTTATCGCCGCCGGATGGGCCGTCTATCGTCTCGTGGACGTTCTGGAAATGTTTCTCCTGCGGCTGACGTCGAGGACGCACACCCAACTGGACGACCAGTTAGTTCCCATAATCCGCAAGACGTTGCGTGTATTCGTAATCATCGTCGCGGGTCTGTTCATCGCCCAGAACATCTTCAACTGGAAAATCGGTACGCTGTTGGCGGGTCTGGGCATCGGCGGGCTGGCGTTCGCGCTGGCCGCCAAAGACACGCTCGCCAATTTCTTCGGCTCGATAACGATCTTCACGGACAGGCCCTTCCAGATGGGCGAAAGGGTCAGGATAGGCGACCACGACGGAATCATCGAGGAAGTCGGCTTCCGTTCGACTCGCGTCCGGACGCTGACCGGACACCTGGTTACGATACCCAACTCCATCGTAGCCGGCTCGCCGGTAGAGAACATAGGCCGGCGCCCTTCCATCAGGCGAGTCCTGGATGTAACGATTACTTACGACACCCCGCCGGAGAAGGTTCTCCGCGCCGTCGAGATAATCCGGGAAATGCTCGATGCCAGAAAGGACCATTTCCCCGCAGACATGCCGGGACGGGTATATTTCAACGAATTCAACCCAGCCAGCCTGAATATCGTCGTCTATTACTGGTTCGCCCCGCCGGACTGGTGGGAATACCTGGAATTCACACACGAGTTCAACATGGAACTGCTTCGCCGCTTCAACGAAGAGAATATTGAATTCGCTTTCCCGACGCAAACGCTCTACGTCAAGGGTAACTCGGAGAATTGACCAAAAGATTTAACCACAAAGGGCACAAAGAAC
>CAYUYD010000238.1:0-4464 GCA_964449105.1 uncultured Planctomycetaceae bacterium
ATCTGGTCCAGAAACTGGCGCGCGTAGGCCGAAAGGCTCTCGACATAGCGGCGCTGGCCCTCGGCATAGAGCGTGTCGAACGCCAGCGAACTCTTGCCCGACCCGCTCAGCCCCGTAACGACCACCAGTTTGTCGCGCGGAATCCGCACGTCGATATGCCGGAGGTTGTGCTCCTTGGCACCGAGGACGACAATTTCCCTTTTGGCGCTGTTCCGAGATGCCTTACGTGTTTCAGTCATATATAAATAGACAGACTTAACATGATAACATGCCGATTTGCTTATAGGCAAGCGTAAGGCAGTCGCTCGCTCTTCACGCCTCGCCGGAAAGAAATTTGAAGGTGGATTCGACACTCCGGTTGGAGATAATGCCTTGTCGAAACGAAGTAAGGAGAATAAACTTATGAACGACATAATCGAACTGGCCCAGCGGCTTGGCAAGGCAATCGGCAACTCATCCCAGGCAGCCAACCTTCGGAGCGCCCGCGAGGAACTGAATAAGCAGGGTGAGATTGTCCGACTTCTCAAGGACTACCAGGTCCAGGCAGAGAAGGTCGCTAAATCGGAACAGGAAAACAAACCCGTCGAGGTGGACGACAAGCACAAGTTGCAGGAACTGCACGACAAATTGGTCGCTTCGGAGGTTTTCAAGAAATTCACAGCCGCCCAGGTCGAGTACATCGATTTGATGCGACAAGTCAACGAAACGCTTCAGAAACAACTGACGCAGACGGAAAAGGCGTGAGATTGCCGAAGAAACCGCCCGTCGAGACACTTTGACGCAGCCTTTCTGCTTGTTATTTCAATCGGATTTCCTTGTTTGCCTTTGATGAGGCATAGATTGCATCGATTATCTTTGTCGTACAGATGGCTTCGGTGGCGGGGATGGGAACGGGCTTGTTTCCGGCGACAGCATCGACGAAGGCGGCTATTTCTTCGTCGTACATCTTATTACTCGGATTCGGGATGTGGGTCGGCGTGCAGTCTATGAGGTGTCCGCCCGTCTCCATCTGGACCCTCAGCGGGTCGATGCCGACACCGCCCTTGTCGCCGACGATTTGGCAACCATTGACGTCCCTGTCGAGGTTGGCGCAGAATGACGATTCAATGCTCATAGTGGCGCCGTTTGCGAAACGAACGAAAGCGACGGCCAGGTCTTCGACGTCGTAGGTCTTGTGGTCCCACGTACCGAACATGCCGACATGGCCTGGACTTGCGCCGATGGTCTCATAGGTCTTTCCGGAGACTGATACGGGTTTCGGACAGCCCATCAGGTACCAGGTCAGGTCGATCATGTGTACGCCGATGTCGATGAGCGGACCGCCGCCCTGGAGTTTTTTCTGTCCGAAGACGCCCCAACTCGGCACGCCGCGCCGGCGGATGCTCAGGCTTCGAGCGTAATATGGTATGCCGATTTGACCCGCCTCGATGATTTTTTTTAGGAACCGGACATCGGCGCGAAAGCGATTCATCAAGGCGATCATCAATTTCTTGCGCGCCTTCCCTGCCGCGTCGATCATCGCCTGCGCCTCCACGGCGTTCATGGCCACTGGTTTTTCACACAGGACGTGCTTTCCGGCGGCCAGGGCTTTAAGCGCCGACCGCTTGTGGTTGATGTTCGGCGTGCAGATGCTCACCGCGTCAATGTCCTTCATCGCCAGCAGTTTATCGACGGAAGTAAATACATTCGGCACGTCAAACTTTTCAGCCGTCGCCTTTGCCCGCTCGCCGACAATGTCGCAGACGGCAAGCACCTCGGCATTGGGACATGCGCGGTATCCTTCCATGTGAAACGCCGAAATCATTCCAGCGCCGATGACGCCGACCCTGATTGTTTTAGCCATACTGATAATCCTTTTTGTTTTCATTATTAACGAAGCCGCGGGAACACGCACTAATGAGGCGGAATTCTATGCCGCATCAGGCAAACCGGTCAAGCATCAAAACATCTTGACCATTACACCTTATGCGGGTAAATAATATCCACGAATTGCACGAATTATCACGAATTACACGAATTACTTGTTTTAACTTTTCAGAATTCGTATTCATTCGTGAAATTCGTGTCAATTAGTGTAATTTGTGGATAGGAATTCGTGGCAAAAACAAACGACAACAATGCCGGCAGTCCTGACCTTGAGGTCTTGCGTAATCGGATCGACGAACTGGACCGTCGGATCGTCGAGTTGCTGAACGCCCGGGCAGAGGTCGTCGTGAAGATCGGACGGGTCAAACAGGCCAGCGGTTCGCAGATTTACGCGCCGGACAGGGAAAAGGCCGTTCTTGACAAGGTGGCTGGATTGAACAAAGGCCCCCTTCCGCAGCGAACGCTTCAAGCCGTTTATCGCGAGATGATGAGCGGGTCGTTTGCGCTGGAGCAGCCGATGCGGGTGGGATACCTCGGTCCGGAGGGTAGTTTTTCACACATGGCGGCGATACGGAAATTCGGCGCTTCGATTGAATATCTCCCGCTGGCGGACATTAGCGCGGTTTTTGAAGAAACGGGCAAAGGGCACATCGACCTCGGACTGGTTCCGATCGAAAACAGCATCGGCGGCGGGGTTATCGACACTATGGACGCCTTCGCCGACAACGCCGTCCACATCGTCGCCGAGGTCCTGGTCGAGGTGCATCATAACCTGCTGGCCAACTGTTCGCCCGACGAAATCACAATGATAGCATCCAAACCGGAGATTTTCGCCCAGTGCCGGAACTGGCTGAGCCGGTCGCTCCACAAGGTGGACCTGATCCCTGTGGCGTCTTCAGCAAAGGCCGCCGAGATGGCGTCTCAACAGAAATATCTGGCGGCGATAGGTTCGGCCCTGGCGGCGGAGTTGTACAGTCTTAAAATCATATTCGCCAACATCGAAGACCGCGCCGCAAACACGACGCGGTTCTTCGTCATCGGCAAAGGCCGGCCTAAACCGACCGGAAACGATAAGACCGTACTGATGTTCACCACCGTCCACAAGGCCGGGGCGCTGGTGGAGGTGCTGAACGTACTTGGCAAATACGGCGTGAATATGACAAATATCGACACGCGCCCAAGCAGACGGCAAAACTGGGAATATTACTTCTTCATCGACTGCGAAGGGCACATTTCCGATGCGAACGTGAAAGAGGCCGTTGAGGAAGCCCGCGGGCACTGCCTGGAACTGCACGTTTTGGGAAGTTTCCCCAAAGCAACCGAACCGGTGTAACAATTGACAATTTCCAATTTTCAATTGCCAATTGAAGAACACAAGACACGATAGGTGAGATTATGTGCAATTGGAAATCGGAAATTCGCAATTGGAAATTGAAATGATTGTAGTAATGCGACAAGGTGTTTCGGACGCCCAAATCGATCACGTGATCGAACGGGTCGAACAATTGGGGCTGACTCCGCACGTCTCCCGCGGCCAGTTTCGCACGATTGTCGGCGCCATCGGCGACAAGCAGCCGGCCCATCAGGCGATCCTCGAGGCGCTTGACGGCGTGGAGCGCGTCGTTCCGATTACAAAACCGTTCAAACTCGCCTCGCGCGAGTTCCATGCCGAGAATTCTATCGTCAAAGTAGGCGGGGTTCCCATCGGCGGGAAGGGAGTCGTCGTCATTGCCGGACCATGCGCGATCGAAAGCGCCGAAATGCTCAACCGCATAGCATCAGTCGTAACCAGGCATGGGGCAGTGCTGCTGCGAGGCGGAGCGTTCAAACCACGCACCAGCCCCTATGAATTCCAGGGTATGGGCGAGGATGGATTGAAAATACTGCGAGAAGCCGGCGACCGCCTGGCCGTTCCAATCGTATCGGAAGTGCTGGCCACGACGGATACGGAACTCGTCGGGCGTTATGTCGATATGCTTCAGATCGGCGCGCGAAACATGCAGAACTACCAACTGCTGCGAGAGGTGGGCGATTTCGGAAAACCGGTCCTGCTGAAACGCGGTTTTGCCGCAACAATACGCGAATACCTCATGAGCGCCGAATACATCCTCTCCCGAGGTAATCGAAATGTCGTCCTGTGCGAACGAGGGATTAGGACCTTCGAAACCGAATTGCGATTCACCTTCGACGTTTCGGCTGTGCCTGTAATCAAAAATTACAGCCACCTGCCGATTATCGTGGACCCCTCACACGCAGCCGGTAATCGCCAATACGTCGGCGCCCTGGCCCTGGCCGGTATCGCCGCGGGCGCAGACGGCGTCATCGTCGAAGTCAACGACCGCCCCGAAGAGGCGCTCTGCGACGGCCCGCAGGCGCTCCTGCCGGAAATGTTCGAAGAACTTGTCGGGCAGATCGACAAGGTCACCGCCGCGATTGGGCGGACAATGATAAAGGGACCGGGAACTATTGAGGTTTAAATTGCTAAATAAACTCGCCATTCAGCGGAACGTCCCGCCGGGAAGGTCAATAAAGAGAGCGGGATCATAGGGATTTTAATCCTGCTGGAAGAAAAAGAAGAAAAAAAAGAAAGAGAGCGGG
>CAYUYD010000239.1:0-4454 GCA_964449105.1 uncultured Planctomycetaceae bacterium
ACGAGCCGCGACCGTAAGGGAGCGGTCGGACCGGGCATCATTGCTCATTCACGTAATGTGTTGCGGCGGTAAGCGAATCCTCGGTGTTTATATACCGCGTGCTTCCGCCACGAGACCAAACCCTTCTGTTTTGAAAGTGCCCCTGCTGTCGCAGCGCTCGCGTCGCATAAGACTTGAATTGATTCATTACCGTTTCCGGCCGGATATCGCCGCACTTGACGACAATGTGGACGTGATTTGTCCTGCAGTTCACCACAAACAACTCCCACTGGCGAAACCGGCATACCTCCATAACAGATTTCTCGATGATCCGCTTCTGCTCGGAATTCAGCACCACTTCTGTTAACTTCATTCGCCGTCTTGCCGATTCTTCCAGCCCTTCACAAGGAGGGCCGTAATCGGTTCCGGGACAGGCATTGAGTTTGTTCACCCAGCCGCGCTGGTCGCCGTGCAACCAGGTTCCGTAAGTACTCCACGTCAGGAAGTACGCCAGAGGCAAGGACATATTTCAGAAGATACACGGATAGATGATTTATGCAAGTTTGACATGACCGCTCCCCTACGAGCCGCGACCGTTAGGGAGCGGTCGGACCAATACGAAAATCTTAATGACCGCTCCCTTACGGTCGCGGCTCGTTAGGGTCCGCTTCCCTAAAAAGCGTTTCTACTCCCAAGGCGTCGGGTGGTATAGTCTATGGACTTATTCTAGGAGCATCGAACCATGATAGTTGTAATGAAACCCGGCGCGACGAAAGAGCAGATTCAGCACGTCATTGACCTGGTCCATGACTTCGGGCTGAAGGATCATCCCATCTACGGTACGGACCGGACGGTCATCGCCTGCATCGGCGACAAGCGGGCGGTCGATAAGGGCGCGATCGAAAACGCGCCGATGGTCGAGCAGGTCGTCCCGATCCTCGCCCCGTACAAGATGGCATCGACCGAGGTCAAGCAGTCCCGCACGGAGATACCCATAGGCCCGAAGCAGTTCCCCATCGGCGGGAGCAAGGTCGGCGTGATTGCCGGGCCTTGCGCCGTGGAAAGCCGAGATCAACTCCTCCGCACAGCCGACGCCATCGCCGCCGCCGGCGCCGTCGGTCTGCGCGGCGGGGCATACAAACCCAGAACCAGCCCGTACAGTTTCCAGGGGATGAGAGAAGAGGGACTGAAAATTCTCGAAGAGGCCCGCGAAGCCACCGGCCTGGCGATCGTTACCGAGGCCATCGGCGTGGACAGCCTCGATGCGGTCGCCGAGGCGTCCGACGTGGTGCAGATAGGCGCGCGGAACATGCAGCACTACCCGCTTCTGGAAGCGGCGGGTCGATGCGGAAAACCCGTCATGCTCAAACGCGGACCAAGCGCAACACTGGAAGAATGGCTCCTGGCGGCTGAATACATCATCAACGCCGGAAATCACAGCGTCATCCTCTGCGAGCGCGGCATCCGAACCTTCGAAACCTATGTCCGCAACACCCTGCCCCTTGCGGTCCTCCCGGCGCTGCGACAGAGAACGCATCTTCCGGTGCTCATCGACCCGTCCCATGGCACCGGACACGCTTACATGGTCCCTTCAATGTGCCAGGCGGCAGTAGCGGCAGGGGCAGACGGGCTGCTGCTGGAGGTCCATCACGACCCTGAACATGCGCTCTCCGACGGCGCGCAATCCCTGACGCCGTCGGCATTCGGCGAAATGATGACCATGCTCAAACGAATCGCAAAGGCAATCGGACGAGAGATGTAAAATTGCGAAGAAAAATAGCATGGATGCAGGAGATACAGGGGATAAGAAATTTAAATTAATTCTTTTATCCCCTGCATTCTGTGAATCCCTGCTATTTTTTAAAATTGAAACATGGACCAGGCAGAGGGGACAATTCGCCGTTTTGCGCCTCGCGCACCGCTTGTACCGGCGGCTATCGCAATGGCGGCGGGAATCGTTATGGGACGATACGCGCCCCTGCCGATTGGCATATGGGCTGCAGCGGGGATCGCAGCCTTCCTGGCGGCGGCCATTACGCTCCGCCGAGAACACCTTCGCATCCTGACCGCCGCGGCAATCGCAGGGGCGATTTTCTTCGCCTCGGCTGCGTGGGCGGCGCTGTCCTACTACCGCATCCCGGAAAACCATATCGTTACCTTCTCATATGAGGGTTCGGTCCTGGCTACTGTCCGCGGGCGGGTTATCTCGACGCCCCAACTGCAAGAATCTCAAGCGCCCTACCAGCAGCCGCCGAAGACGACCTTCCTGCTCGACGCCGACGCCATCCGCAGCGCCGACGGGGCTTGGCTGACGACTACTGGGCCGGTCCGCATAACGGTCGGCGAACCGGTTCACGATTTGGCCGGCGGCAGGCAGGTCGAACTGGTCGGTTCGCTGCAAAGACCTCGCCCGCCGGGCAACCCCGGACAGTACGACTGGCGGTCTGCCGACAGGTACAAGGGCATCCTGGTAAGGTTTTTCGTTCCCGGCGCTGACGGCGTTCGAACGCTCAAGCCCGCCTCCGGTAATTGGCTCACGAGCCTCTGGCGGCAGGCGCGACTGACGGCCAGGCGACACCTGGACTCCTGCGGTGCCGAAGACGACACCGTTTTACTGGAAGCGTTGGTCCTGGGCGAGCGCGACCCAGCCTTGCGCGAACTGAATCGCGTAATGGTCGAGGCGGGTATCGCGCATTTTCTGAGCATATCCGGGCTGCATCTGGGAATCTTCCTCGGGTTCATTTACTGGCTCTGCCGTCTGCTGACGTTTTCGCCCCGACGCAGCGCGTGGGCCGTGCTGATAATACTGGCGGGTTACGTCCTTCTGGCAGAGGCCAGGGCGCCGCTGCTGCGGTCGGCGATAATGGCGGCGGCAATCTGCATTGCGGTAATCTCAAACCGAAATGTTTCGACCTTCAACGCCATGGCGGCAGCGGCAATCATCCTGCTGGTAATCGACCCGCTGCAAATCTTCCGTGCCGGTTTCCAACTGAGTTTCGGCATCGTTACCGGCATCGTGGTACTGCGTGAGCCAATCCGACAATTGCTGTTCGGCCAGTGGCTGCGAAAGCGAGGGCTGATGGTCTTCCGCGACGAGCATCGTGCCCGCCGATGGCTGTACTACCGAGGAGGAGACTGGCTTATCAGCCTGATTAGCATTTCAATCTCGGCCTATGTCGCATCCGCTCCTCTGGTGGCGTATCACTTCGGACGATTCTGCCCGTATGCGCCGGTCTTGTCGATACTTCTTCTTCCGGCGATGGTGGCGGTGCTGGTGCCGGCCTATATCTCGATGACGCTTGCCTTCCTGACGCCGAACCTCGCCGCAGCCGTCGGCTCACTCGCAGCCAGCGCTGCCGGGCTGATGAGATATCTCGCCATGCTGACCAAACATCTGCCGGGGCTGAGCATCGACCTGTTCGTCATACCGGAATGGTGCGCGGCGCTGTTCTACCTGGCGGCGGGGCTTTGGGTGGTATCACGGAAAAGCCGGCTTGTTTTTTCTGCGGCGGCTGTTGCGACGCTGGGCGTGATTATCAGTATTGCCGTCACTCAATTGCCCGCCCCGACCCCGCCGAACGGACAACTGCACATCCTCGACGTCGCGCACGGGGCAATGACGCTGCTGCACGCGCCCGACGGGAAGACGTACATCTTCGACGCCGGAACGCTCGCGCCGTTCGACGCATACGACCAGGTGCTTCGCCCGTTCCTCCGCGCCAAACGTCTGCCAAGCCCGGAAGCGGTATTCATCTCACACGCCAACATCGGCCATTACAACGCCATTCCTGCCCTTCTGGCCCGCCGAGCGCCACGACGGGTGTACCTCAACGAATTTTTCGCCCTGCGGGAGGATGCCGCGCCCGATGTCCGGGAACTGCTGGCTGATTTTGAAAGACGCGGCGTGCGGATCGTTCGCCTGCGGGCGGGGCAGACGGTCGCGCTGGACTCGAAAATTACCGTCGAAGTCCTCTGGCCGCCACCCGATGAGACGATGAAATTGGACATCAACAACTCCTCGCTCGTCCTGCGTATCGTCAGCGGCCCACGAAGCGTCATAATCCCCGGCGACATCGGAGAACCGGCGGAGAGCAGCCTGGCGAAACTCCAGCCGGAGAAAATCCACGCCGACGTGCTCATCCTGCCGCACCATGGCAGCGCATCGAAGACGCTGAAAACTTTCATCAACGCGGTCGGCCCGGACATCCTCATCCAGTCTAATTCCTATCATCCCGCCCCGGAGGAACTGCTGAAGGCCATCGGTGAGCGGAAGCACTACGCCACATTCCGCGACGGGTGGATTGGACTGACATTATCCAGGGACAAACTCGTCGTCGAAACGATGCGAGGGAAATAGCGCAATCCCGTTTAGCCGTCGCCGGTACGGCGACGACAAGGCGTAGGCCGAAACGGAAAGATTCGGAAAGATTCGGAAAGATTCGGAAAGATTCGGAAAGATTCGGAAAGATTCGGAA
>CAYUYD010000240.1:0-4429 GCA_964449105.1 uncultured Planctomycetaceae bacterium
ATTGCGGATTGCGGAATGCGGAATTGAAAAGAAATCAGTGTAATCTGTGTAATCCGTGGACTGATTTGCGTCAATTCTGGCTTTCCTGCGGGCTGGCGGCTGACACTTGGGCGAAAGCGCTTCAAAGTTACGAGCGGTATTACGATCTCATTCTCGCCCACAACGAAGAAGCCGGATTGATGGGCAGGATTTCAGCCTCGGATTTCTATATCAAACACGTCGCCGATTCTCTGGCTGTTCTGTCGGCCTGGCCTGCTTTGCTGACCGGAAGCGTCCGTCTGGCCGACATTGGCTGTGGAGCCGGGCTGCCGGGGATAATTTTGGCAGTCGCCCTGCCGGAAATTCACCTGACGGCCATTGAGTCCAATCAGAGAAAGGCTGCGTTTGTGGAACTGGCGGCAGCGGAACTGGGGCTTGCCGAGCGCGTTGAGGTATCGGCCCGCCGAAGCAGGGAACTGGCTCACGACGAACAATATCGCAGCCGATTCGACGTAGTAACCGCCCGCGCCGTCGCACCGGCAGGAAAGGTCATCCGCGACTGCCGGATGTTAATCGCCCCCGGCGGCTCGGCAATCCTTTACAAGACCCCCGCGACCGTCGCCGCTGAAGAATCCCTCGCCCGTCGAGAAGCCGACAAGTACAAACTGACCATCGAAACCAGCGGCGAAATTGCCCTCCCCGCAGAAGCCGGGACGAGGCAGTTCATCCGCATAATCGCGCCGGAATAATTCCTGATAACCTGATTGGCATCTCAAAGATATTTGGAGAACACAATTGAACCCGCGACAGCGATACATCGAGACGCTTACGTTCGGTACGCCTGATAAGATACCCTTCGCGCCGGGCGGGCCAAGGGAATCGACGATGAAAGCATGGAAAGAACAGGGCTTCCCTTCCGAGGTGGACAGGGCGGACTGGTTTTCGCATCTGCTCGAAACGCTCGGAATCCAACCCGAACAGACCCAGCCGAAAATCGAACCCAGCGTGGACTTTACCATGATCCCCCGATTCGAAGAAAAGGTAATCGAACACAAGAACGAACATTACATCGTCCAGGACTGGAAGGGAAACGTCTGCGAAATCTCGGATGAATATGATGTGACTTACCTGCAAAGCCCGAAAGACTTCGTCACTCGCCGGTGGATAAAATGCCCGGTGGAAAACCGCGACGACTGGGAGCAAATGAAAGGCCGATACGACGTTGACGCTCCCGAACGATTCGGCGACGACTTCGAGCGGCGATGTGAAAAAGTCGCCGACAGGGACTACATCCTGAAGTTCGCCTTCCCAGGCCCGTTCTGGCAGATGCGAGAATGGTGCGGATTCGAGGGGCTGTGCTTCATGATGATCGAGCAGCCGGACCTGGTGGCGGAGATGGCCGAGTTCTGGAGCGACTTCGTCTCGGATGTGCTGGGCAGGATTCTGGAGCACGTTACGCCCGACGTAATACACATCAGCGAAGACATGGCCTACAAGGCCAAGTCGATGATCTCCCCGAAAATGACGCGGCAATTCTGCATGCCCAGTTGGGAGCGCTGGACCCGCCAGGCGTTCTCGGCAGGCTGCCCGATAGTCGATATGGATTCGGACGGGTTCATCGGCGAGTTGATTCCGCTCTGGATAGAGTCCGGCATCAACGTCTGCGACCCGATAGAGGTGGCTGCCCATAACGACATCAACGAGTTTCGCCGGCGGTTCGGACATGAAATAGCCTACTGCGGCGGCGTGGATAAACGGGCGATGGCCAAGGGCAGACAGGTTATCCGCGATGAACTCAAACGCATCGAGCCGGTCGTAAAAGACGGCGGCTTCATCCCCAGCTGCGACCACGCCGTCCCGTCAGACGTCTCCTGGCCGGACTTCGTGGACTACTCGCGCCTCCTGGCCCAGATGACAGGCTGGCTATGACGTGGCACGGCCGTCTCGCCCGTGTTCTGGTGGCCCGGTACCCTGGTACTCATCGATGATGAACAATGTCTCGCCGCTCTCGGCATCGAGAACCCTACCGTCAGGCGAATTGGAGGCGCCCTTTCGGTTGCGGGATTGGTCGGCCCAGTTCCTCTGCCGTTTCGATCCACTCTGCAATGACAACTTCGGCGTTGGCAAGAGCCTCCCCGTAAGATGCCCCGTCGGCAGCGCAGCCTGATAATTCGGGAACCTCGGCAATAAACGCCTGATCCTCGTTGCTCCAGTAGATGATTATCTCATATTTGCTCATAATTAACACCTGCGAGTCTATACTTCAAAATCACCTTTCTGACCTGTTTTACCTGATACGATTTTGCATGTGAGCCTTTCGGCTGCAAGTTCAAAATCTCCTCGATGCCTTCCTTAGAGAAAACGTGATGGCTACTCCGAACACGCTCTTCGAATCCGAGATTGTGCAACAACCGGCACAATTCGGCAAACGGGATATTCGCATCAGACGTACCGCGCAAAACCCGAATCAATAGTTTTTCATGTTTATCCATCGGCCATTTTGAGACGTCAATCAGGGCAATCTGTTTGTTCACTGTATTATACTACAAATCTATCCGGCGTACCCTGAATTCCGGTTATTCTATTATGGCGTATTTCGACGCATTTTCGAGGCGTTTCCCGGCCAGGCCGACGTCTTCAAGTCCGGCGATTCGCCCTTGTCGGCGAGTTGTGATAATGCGTCCTGCCGTTATCGGCCCGATGCCCGGCACGCGGAGCAGCGCGTTCCGATCGGCAGAGCCCAGCCGCACGGGGAAAAACTCCGGATGCCTTTCGGCCCAGCGCTGCTTGGGGTCGGCGTCGAGCGAAAGGCTGCCGTCGGACTCGAAGAGAATGTCATCGAGGTCCCACTTGTACTTTCGGATCAGGAAATCGGCCTGGTAGAGGCGGTGCTCTCGCGTGAGAATGTCTTCCGGTTGCGACGGTGCCTTTCGCTCGCCGGGCAGCGATGGGTCGCCCAGACCACGCTGGTAGGCGCTGAAGTACACGCGGTTCAGTCGCAGCCGGCGGTACAGGCCGAACGTCGCCCGGACAATGTCCGAGTCGGTCTCGTCCGAAGCCCCGACGATGAACTGCGTGGTCTGCTTGACCCCGGCGTAGCGGTGGCCGCGAGAAGTGAGTTTGCTGATGAGTTTCATGGGACGGACAATGTCGCGGTCAAAATCCTTCTTTTCCGATAATGCCGCAAAGGCCGACCGCTTCGGCGCTTCGACGTTGAGCGAAACGGCGCTGGCGAGCGAAAGCGCCTTGGCGATGGCGGCGTCCGATGCGCCGGGGATTATCTTCAGATGAATGTAGCCGCGATAGCAGAACTTGCGGCGGAGGATTTCGGCAGCCGCTGTCATGCGGTCCATTGTGTAGTCCGGATTTCGCATGACGGCCGAGGTAAGAAACAGTCCGAACACCTTCCGCTGCCGGGCGTAGTCCATGAAGACGCCGGCCACCTCTTCGGGCTCAAGCGTGCAGCGGCGGCAATCCCGGTCATTCCGCAGTGGGCAGTATCGACAGTCGTTAACGCACGAACTTGACAGAAGCGTCTTCAGTATGATTGAAGTGCCCCCGCCGGGAAGCGAGGCTGGGTACAACCAGGTCCCGCCAGGGCCGCGACGGCGGTGATCGTCGTCCTTCGTGCCGCACGCACAGGACAGGTCATACCGCGAAGCGTCGGCGAGCAGTTCGAGTTTCCGATGGGTGTCCATCCAGGGAATGCACAATACCCTAACGCAACACGAACAGCAAGGATAAAATAAGCATTTTTCGCAATGGAAGACAACTCGCACAGATAACCGGCTGGTTGTAGCGTAACACCGGCGGATTATTTTCCCAAGGCACCAATTACCGCCTCGATTTGTCGGCCTATTCTGCTCCTTAACGCCAGTAGCCTTTCGGCATCCTGCTCCCAGTCGTCGGCCTTATTTGCAGCCCGGCGGGCGTCGGTCAGCATGCGCTTCGAGGCGCGGAGCAGTTTCTGCTGGGCCGGTCTGCTCGTTGATAAAGGGCGTAGCCTTCAGCCTGACGTCTTTAAGGTCGCCATCCGGTGCGACTATGAAGACCTGAAAGGATTCGTGTCCGTTCTTGGCCGAGGCGATATTAACCTTCGTGCCGGCGGCGGCGTAACCTGCCGACTCATGCCGCGTCAGCCTCTGGCTCGATCGGCCTTCCTTGAGTAGTGAGTTGCCCGCCGCCAGATGGTAGTATTCCGCAGATGCCTTTCCGGAACACCTCGGCTTTCGTGTTGCGCTGGTCATACTTTGATCCTTGATTTATCCATGGTGCTCATCACACGTGTTGTTTACAAACCTTACCGATCATTTGCAAGCCCCATGGAATCTGAATCATCCCCAGTTTCCTCCTGTGATTTCGCGGCGTAATTGGTTGGCCAGACGAATCAAGGGCGGTGGCGTAAAGTATTGTGTGTAAGTTCCTTAATACTACAGTGCGAAATAATACC
>CAYUYD010000241.1:0-4408 GCA_964449105.1 uncultured Planctomycetaceae bacterium
AGTAGTGTTTTTATCCCCATAATCTTAAAATCCCCATAATCCCGCCATCTTCTTTCGGTGATGGCTGGAGCGGCGAACCGGAGCGAGGTGGAACAGGAACATTACGATGAAGAAGCAGCTTCGGATTTTCCTGTCCGGCGTGATGGTCGTTGCGCCGTTTGCGGTGACGGCCTACGTTATCTGGTGGGCGGGGACGGCTATGGACGGGTTGGTCAGGAGCGGCCTCGGGGCGTTCTGGCCGAGCGTCGAAGACTGGTGGTTCCACGGACTCGGGGTGATATTAGCCATTGTAGGCATATATTTCATCGGTCTTCTGACGCGCCTGTGGGGGTTTCGCTGGGTGCTGGGGCTTATCGAGCGTATATTCTCCCGCCTTCCGGGCATCAAGAGCATCTACGAATCGGTGCGTGACATATTGAACCTCTTCGGCGGCGGCGCGAGCAAGACAGGCAAGGCGGTTCTTTATCGCGTCCCCGGAACGGAAATAGACTTACTGGGAATTCGTACCTCAACAAACCCCGTCGCAACCGAAGGCTCCGACAAGGTAGCGGTTTATCTGCCGATGAGTTACATGATCGGCGGTCCTACGGTGTACGTGTCTCCGGATTCGCTCGAACCGGTCGATATGAGCGTCGAGGAGGCGATGAAGGTAGCCGCTATCGCCGGTGCATCGACCGGTAAAACCGTCGATAAAAAATAACTCGCAAGGTCTGGCGGCAAACCCGCCCGTCGGTTTTGAACCCCAAAAAAAAACGCGACTCCACCACGGCGGACGGGTTATATAATGTTGAACCGTTAAGACTGTCGTTTCAAACAGGTTTCGGAAATCTTTAGTTTGGAGAGACACTGCCAATGAGACCTTCTTTCAGATTGAGTTTATCGGTATCGGCGATCGTTGTTGCCGCGGCGGTTACATTGCTGCTCTTGGCGGCGACCGGCACATACGCCGCCGATTGGACTAACTGGCGCGGGCCTAATCATAACGGCGTCTCTGACGAGACCGGCTGGCGGACCGACTGGGCGAAAAACGCCCCGAAACAACTCTGGAAAAAATCCGTCGGCGCGGGCTACTCGTCGGTTTCCGTCAGCAAAGGCCGGGTATATACGATAGGCAATCGGAATAATACGGATACGGTCTGGTGCCTGAACGCCGAGAACGGGGAGGTGCTCTGGGAGCGATCCTATCCATGCGGTGCGGGCACATACTCCAGCGGGGCTTACGGCGGCCCGCGCGCCACGCCGACAGTGGACGACAAAAGCGTCTATACGCTGAGCCACGACGGGCAGGTTTTTTGCCTCGATGCCGATTCGGGAAAGGTTATCTGGTCAAAGAACCTGCAGAAGGAGTTGTCGGCCAAACCTCCAAGGTGGGGCTTTGCCGGATCGCCGCTGGTCGAGGGCAAACTGCTTATTCTGAATATGGGCACTTCCGGCGTAGCGCTCGACAAGGCCACCGGGAAGGTTGTTTGGAAGACCGGAAGCGGCATCGCCGGATATACCACGCCCGTATCTTTCACAATGGGGCGGACCAGATGCCTGGCCATCTTCAACGTCGATTCGCTGGTTGTGGTGAAAGCCGCAGATGGAAAGGAAATCTGGCGGCAAGAGCGGAAAGTCGCCTACGACGTCCATGCCGCCGATCCGATCATATCCGGCGACAGGATGTTCATCTCTTCGGGCGCCAACACAGGCTGCTCGCTGCTGCGGATCGACGGCGAAAAACCAGCCGTTATCTGGCAGAACAAGGAGATAAGGAACTACTTCAACGATTGCGTGCTCTGGAAGGGGCACATCTACGGTTTCGATCTCTTCAACCGCTCTACGCTGAAGTGTCTGGATTTTCAGACCGGCGCCGTCAAGTGGTCGCAGGAGAAACTCGGCAGGAATTGCTCCCTGATGATCGCCGACGGAAAAATGGTCGTCATGAACGGGCTGGGGGCGCTAATCGTCGCCGAGGCCTCACCGGACGGTTACAAGGAACTGGGACGGGTGGAAATCCTTTCGGGTATCTGCTGGTCGGTTCCGGTCCTGTCGGGCGGGAAGATATTTTGCCGAAGTTACAATGGCGAACTGGTCTGCCTGCAAGTGGGTCCGGAAACCAACCCGGCTGGGAACGAACGTAAAACAGATACAAAAGATCCTGATGAAAAAGAACTGCCTAAGGAGCGGACAAAGTGAGGCTTACCCTTCCGCTTATTAGACGAAGTTATTTGGCGCCGCTGTGGTTTATTGCGGTTTCGGCCGCTTTTTTATCTCTCGCGGCTGTCCGCGCCGACGCCGCCGACTGGCCCAACTGGCGGGGACCGAATCATAACGGTATTTCCGACGAAAAAGGCTGGATGGAGGCTTGGCTTAAGGAGGAACCGAAGGTCCTCTGGGGAAAGTCGGTCGGCGTGGGTTATTCCTCTTTTGCCGTGGTCGGCGACCGCGCATACACGATGGGACACAAGGACGGTAACGACATCGTATGGTGCCTGAACGCCGATACGGGTAAGGAGATATGGCAGAAATCGTACTCCTGCCCGAAGGACCCCCCGCGCGGGTATTCAGGCCCGCGCGCGACGCCGACGGTGGACGGAAAGCGGGTCTTCACTATCAGCCACGACGGACAGGTCTTCTGCCTGGACGCCGATTCGGGAGAGGTTATCTGGAACAAGAACGTCCCGAAGGAACTGAACGCCGGCATCCTGCAGTGGGGCTTTGCCGGTTCGCCGCTGGTAGCGGGCAAAGAGGTGATCCTGAACATCGGAACCGCCGGCGTGACGCTGGACAAGGCCACCGGAAAGACCGTTTGGCAGACCGGCGGCGGCATGGCAGGGTACGCCACGCCGGTGCTTTTCGAAACAGGCGGCAGGAAATGCGTAGCTGTCTTCGGCGCGACGTCGCTTGCGGTAGTCAACGCGACGAACGGAAAGATGATTGCGCGGCATCCCTGGAAAACCGGTAACGACGTCAACGCAGCCACCCCGATCGTCTCCGGCGATAAAATCTTCATCTCCTCGAGCTACGGGAAAGGATGCGCCCTGCTGCAATTCAGCGGCGACAAACTCGATGCCGTCTGGCAGAACAAGGAGATGAGGAACCACTTCAATAATTGCGTCCTGTGGAACGGGCATCTCTACGGCTTCGACGCGTCGGGCCTGAAGTGCATTGATTTCGCCACAGGCGCCGTCAAGTGGTCGCAGAGAGGTTTCGGCGGGGAAAGTTCCCTCGTGATCGCCGACGGGAAGATGATCATGATGGAAGAGCGGGGCACGCTGGTAGTGGCGGAGGCTTCCCCGACAGGATATAAGGAACTGGTGAGGAAGAAGGTCCTTTCGGGCACCTGCTGGACCGTCCCTGTCCTGTCCGGCGGACGGATATTCTGCCGAAACCACCAGGGCGAAGTCGTCTGCCTGAAGGTAGGCCCCAAGCCGACGATGGAAAAAACCAAACCGGACGTCAATAAGCCCGAACCCAAAGTCGTCCCGGCCGAAAAGAAGCCTGAACCGGAGCAGTCCGACCCTGCCGAGGGAAAACTGGGTCTGGCAAAGTCCTACCTGGCTGCCGGTCTGAAGGAAAAGGCAAAGACGCTGCTGATGGATATTATTGAGAACCACAAAGACTCCAGGTGTGCACCCGAAGCCGGGAAACTGCTGGAAACCATCAAGTAAGGGAGACCGACAATGAAGACGAGAACTGATTTCGGATTTCGGCCTGCAAGGCTCGCCTCGCCGAGGCTGCGCAAGTGCGTTGCTTTTACGCTCGTTGAATTATTGGTGGTGGTGTCGATTATCGCGCTGCTTGTGTCGATGCTTTTACCGACGCTGTCGCGGGCGAAGGACCTGGTCCGGCAGACGGTGTGCCTTACCAGCGTCGGTGGGCAGCTGCGGGCGATACACATGTATGCGATGGAAAATAACGCCATGATCCCCACCGGTCCCGACACCGACCTCATGCTGGCGCCGCCGGGCTTTCGCCCACCCACATGCAACGTCGCCACGCACCGGATATGGACAGGCCTGCAGGAACTGACCTATGACGCCCACGGCGTGTTGCTGGAAAAACACCTTTCCCTGCCGGAGATTCTCTTCTGCCCCGGCGACAACTCCGACGAACCGGCCGGCGACCTGGTAAAGATTTGGGAGCGGTCCGACGGACCGGCCTACTGCTCGTATCTCTACCGACAACTCGACGCGCGGGAATCCGGTACGGAAAACTCCGGCCGGTGCATTGACGATCTCGGCGTCAATGCAAAGGGCAACCGCGTTACCGCCCTGATTATGGACATGAACAGCCGGATGCAGGTCCCCTATATGCCCCAGTTCACTCGCGTCAACCATCGGGCCAGGGATGTCTCGGTGGGCTTCGCGGCGGGTCATGCGGCGATATTCCCGAACACCAACGACGCCATGACGCTCTGCAGCGG
>CAYUYD010000242.1:0-4403 GCA_964449105.1 uncultured Planctomycetaceae bacterium
GCGAGCAGGCCCCCCTGCCTGCCGATGACCAATATTTCCGCATCGAGCAGCGGTGCGAATCGGGCGAACACATCGTCGTTCAGCGGAGCGCCGCTGGCAGCCAGAGCCGCAGCCGAATTGGCCAGGCGCGACTGAAGTTGCCCCTCCGCCAACCGGCGGGCGCTGCGCGCGCCCAGAAGCGTCCCGATGCCGAAAGTTACGGCAAAGACGACTATCGTCAGAATTATCAGGCGATACTTCAGCGACATAAACAAGAGTTTAGACCACCAACGAAGACATGAAAAGATAAAGTTTTACTACGGTTTGAGCGTAACGACACCCTCGCTGAAACCGGCTTTCTCGAATACATGGGCGTCCTCGTGCAGCAGAACACGCACGGTCCGGCCCAACTTAACTCCCAAAACCTCCAGGGGTACCGCGAATTCAACCCCGTCCTTTCCGTGGGCGATTAAGGCGTCAGGGTCATTCGATTTATGATCATAAAGCTGCTTGCCTTTGGAAAAACTCCCGTCCGCGCCAACGCCGCGCAATTCGCAGAGTGCAAATGGGCCACTACCGCCTGTGCCCAAAAATACCCCCAGCGGAAGCCATGCCCGAACCTCATAGCCGTCGATCTTGCCGTAGTCAAACCCGTCCACGCCTTTACAGCCGGTTGCGGAGTCATTGTCCGTATCGAAGTACATGTATCCGAGGTTGCCGCTGACCGGGTTGGCATCATACCGCTTCCGGACCGTAGGTGAGCAGCAGATGAAGACGTAGAGATAATCGGTGTCGTTAGTGAGATAGACCTGTTTGAGGTCAATACTCCTCTCGAATTTCCCACGACCTGGGGCGCCGGCTTCGGCCCAAAGTGGGGCGATATCCGCCCAGTCGTCCACGCATCCGTCGATCTTAATCTTGCTGGAAGGTTTGCTGTAACCGGAACCCGTCGTGGAATCTGAATCCCTGCAGCCGATGACCAGCAACACTGACACCGCCAGAACGATAAATGTTCTTAGCATCTTCCTTATCCTTGTTTCCATGATTCCCATCAAAGAACCCAAAACCAAGTGAGCATTACCATTTATCTTGAATTGCCGGGACTGCGCTTCGCTTCGTCCCTGCCTACCTACTTCGCCAATCTCTTCAGCGTAGTTCCATACCGACGCCGCATCTTCTTGAGCGATTTTGTTACCGCTTCGGAACCAATGCCGACGTTCGCCATAGGTGAAATCGTTTCGTGTGAACCATTGCCGTTCGGTTTGGCGTCGCTCACCACAAGCCGACGACGGTTAGCCGAGTTTTTCGATGTTTTAGTCATTCGGTATTCCGGTCTCACGGTAATCCGGTATTCCGGTTCTTTCTCTACCGGCTGCTGTCTTCGACGGCGAGTTTGATGTTTTTCTGCCGGAGCGTGGTTCCGGTGATTTGCGCCAGCCGCGCCAATGCGGTGTTGAAATCGATCGTTGCGGCGATTTCCGCCCTTTCGGCGGCGGCGAGGGCTTCCTGCGAGGAGAGTTTCAGGTTCAGGAATTCCGGCGTCAACCGCCCTCTAATCTGCTCGGTGTCCTCCAGCGCCTGCAACTGCGCCTTCGAAGCAGCCGTTGCCGCCTTGCGGGCCTGCACCTCCTGAAAGGCTGTTTCGATCTGCCGAAGAGCGGTCCTGACGTTCACCGCCACCACGTCGGCTGTATTCTGCATCTCCGTAACCGACCGGAGACGCTCGAACTTCCGCTGCCTGAGCATCGAACTGGCAGAGCGGTTTCCGATGGGATACTCGAACAGAAGTCCGACGCTGTGATCCAGATAATCGAAGGTGAGCGACTCTCCTGCCGCCCGCCCGCCGACGCCCTTCATTCCCTGCGTTCCGACAGAGGCTGTCAGGTTCAGTACTGGCAGCGTCTCGTTTTTCGCCACGCCGACCTGCACGTCGGCGGTGGCAATGGCGAGGCGAGCCTGCTCCATAAACGGGCTGTAACGCAGGGCGCTGATAAGTTGATCGGTCGGGTCGATGTTGACCTTGCTCGTTACCGGATTGGTGGTCGGGACGATAGCGCAACTCCGAAGCGGGTTCATCCTCTCGGTCGCCAGCAGTCTCGCCAGTCGGTCCTGCACGTCGAAGATGGCCTGCCTGGCCCTGTACTGATCGGCTCGGCGGGTCTCGACGGCGGCTTCGGTCTGTTTTATCTCCACCCTTGTGGCGTCCAGTTCGCCTCGCGCCTGCACGCGGTCTCGCGTTTCTATCGTCTTTCCCAGCAGGTCGTTCTGTATCTGAAGTTCCCGCCGCGCCTGCACCAGCGTCCAATAAGTCGTCTGGGTCTCCGCGACGACCTGCTCGACCGTCTGGCGAAATTGCGAGCCGGAGACCTTCTCGCCCAGTTGCGCGATTTTCAGTGCGGCAAGGTTGTAATCGGGCCACGCGCCCCGCAACAGCGGCTGGGTAAGTTGCAGCGAGAGCATCGATTCGTAGTTCGGGTTCAATACCGTCAGGGCGCTGTTATCGGAGGTCCGTGTCAGGTCCCACGCCAACTCGGCTGTCCCGCCGGTAACGGTCCTCTTGCGGACGCCCGCCTCCAGGGGAATCGACCGGACCTGGTTATGCGGAAATGCCGTGGCGGTGTGGTGGTCGGTACGTGTGTGGCTTGCTCCGGCGAATACGACCCAGTCGAACGCAGCCGCCGCCTGGATCATCTGCTCCCGCGAAATCGCCGGTTCGAAACTGACCACGCGAATATCCAGGCTGTTGGAAATCGCCAGCCGGATCGCCTCATCCAGCGAAAGGTGTACGCCGTCCCTGTCGGTCAGTTCGTCCCTGGCGATTTTGAACGTCCCTGCTTCGTCAGCAGCCGGGTGCAGGAGATTTATACCTTCGTCGCCCGCACGCCTTTGCGGCGAACGGGCAAGGACCGACCTCTGGTAACGAGTGACGAGGTTATCGTCGATTTGCCCGGGGGATACACACCCGGAAACACATACGCAAACCAAACCGATAAGCAATCCCCAACAAGCCCAGGGATTCGAATGGATGGGCTTCCTGTTGTATATTCCGGACATCATCATTGCAATCGCCTCCCGCAGAGATAATAATCGCGTTACGATTTTCATAAAACCACAGGGGTGTAATTATGGATAACCTGGGGAAGGTTTTCAAGGCTTACGACATTCGCGGCGTCTATCCGACCGAAATAGACGAGGATCTCGCCTGGAAAATCGGCTCTGCGACGGGTCAGTTTCTCCGCAGCCTGCTTCGGGGATACGATCGCGGTCAGACCAGCGCCAATCGACTGGTGGTCGGACGGGACATGCGTCCTCACAGTCCGTCCCTGGCCGACAACCTCATCGAAGGCATCCTCGCCGGCGGACTGTCCTGCGTGGACGTCGGAATGTGCGACACGCCGATGATCTACTTCGCCGTCAACCATCTCGGCGCTTGCGGCGGCATACAGGTAACTGCCTCGCATAACCCTATCGAATATAACGGGTTCAAGATTTCGGGGCTTAAGGCCAGACCTATCGGCGAAGATACCGGACTGAAGGAAATACGCCACATCGTCTCGACCCTCCGCCGCACCCCGCAGGTGAAGAACCCCGCCAGGGTCGAACAGATGAACCTCTGGAGCGACTATCGCGGGCACGTGCTGCAATTCCTCAAACTCGCCCGACCGCTGAAGGTCGCCGTCGATGCCTCCAACGGTATGGCCGGGATGATGATGCCGAAAATCTTCGACGCCGCCGACCTGGAAATCATCCCGCTGAATTACGAACTCGGCGGAAAGTTCGCCCACCCGCCGAACCCGCTTATCGACGCGAACCTCAAACAGGTCTGTTCAGCCGTCAAGAAAAGCAAGGCCGATTTTGGCATCTGCTTCGACGGCGACGCCGACCGCTGCATGTTCGTGGATGAAGAAGGGCAGATCGTCCGCTGCGATTACATTACCGCCATGCTGGCGCGGCATTTTCTCAAACTGCATCCCGCCTCGACCGTTGTCTATGACCTGCGATCTTCGCGCGTCGTAGCCGAGGAAATCCGCGCCTCCGGCGGGACGCCTCGGCGGGAGCGGGTCGGGCACGCATTTATGAAAAAGGCCATGGCCGACGCACACGGCGTCTTCGGCGGAGAATTGAGCGGGCATTTCTACTTCCAGGACAACTACAACGCCGACTCCGGCGCTATCGTATTTGCCACAGTCGCATCGATCGTTTCATCGGGGGCTGCGCCGCTGAACGAACTTATCACGCCGCTGAAACGCTACGTCCAGAGCGGAGAGATAAACTTCCGCGTCGAGGACAAGTCCGGAAAAATGAAGGAACTTGCCGCCAAATACTCCGACGGCAAGGCCGACGACCTTGACGGCGTAACCATCCAGTACGACGACTGGTGGTTCAACGTCCGCCCGTCCAATACCGAGCCGTTCCTCCGGCTG